>QNBZ01000319.1 GCA_003644295.1 Planctomycetota bacterium | reverse complement strand
GGCGTTATGGCTGATACCGGCTCATCAAATTCAACAATAACGCCATCTTCTTGTGGAGAAACAGTCGCAGAAGTACCTCCATCATTGTAGCGTATTTTCACATCAGCCCGAAAAGGCAACGCCGGCTTATCTATCAGCCAATTCACTCCTGTCGCCGTTAATTTCTTCTGCATAAGCTCATCTTTTTGGCCAAGTGTAATCGTATTACTTTCAGCGTCGATTTTCACAACATAATATGGCTTGCCCATCGCAACTCGCAGCCCACGGCGTTCGCCGATTGTGAAACGATGAACGCCGTTGTGTTCACCAAGGACGTTTCCACTGCTGTCGATAATCCTTCCATTGCGAACAAGTTCCGGAAACCGCTGTTCGAGCGCAGCAACGTAATCATCATCGGGTATAAAGCATATCTCCTGAGATTCTTTGCCTTGTTCAGCTCCTAATCCGAATTTCGTTGCCATTTCTCGTACCTGTTCCTTGGAATAGTCACCCATCGGGAGAATGATATAGCTTAATACATCTCTATCAATCATTGACAGAGCGTAAGACTGGTCTTTGGTGCCACTGGCAGCGGCATATAAACCCGTGCGGTTGTTATGTTCAAGGATTTTTGCATAATGGCCGGTGGCAAAAAAATCTGCTCCGCTGCTTTGCGCAAATTTCAGGAGTTTTCTGAATTTGATATATTTGTTGCAGAATACGCACGGATTAGGCGTCCGGCCGCGTTTATACTCAGCGTAGAAATAGTCAAGAACCTGCTCGAAATCTTTACGAAGGTCTAACAGGTGAAGTTTTATACCAAGTTTTTTAGCGGCTTCTTCCGCATCCGCCTGGGCATACTGGGCGTAGTCGCAGGTAATCATAAAAACGCCTGTGCAGTCGAAGCCCCTCTCAAGCAACAGCGCCGCAGCGGTTGAACTATCCACGCCGCCGCTAAGCGCAACAAAAACTTTCTTGCCCTCACCAGCCATAGGAAATAACACAATACAATTTTAATCTTGAGGGTAGATAATTATACGGTCGTGGATAACGGTTACCAAATCATCTTTGCCATCGTTTGTAACGTCAGCGACCTTTAACTCGCGCGGCTCAACGCTGAACTTGCCACGTCTTTTACTGTCGCGATAATTCTTCTGCTCGAATACCTTGAAACGCATCGCAGGAATCGGCCTGGTTTGTGGATTAATGGCAAGTATTTCGATGTGATTGCGCTTATATTCGACCATAATAATATCAGCTGCGCCATCGGAGTTAATGTCGCCTGATGTGAAATTGCCATATACGCCATCTTTTATTTTTGTTTCATAACTGAACTGCCGCTCCAGATGCTGCGGCACATTGCCACTACCCGGCGGTGTTATAAGCGCAAACTTTTCGCTGTCGAACAACAGGATGTTTTTAACATCGCCGCCCGTAAGCGGTGCGAACAGCATTTTCAGATGGGCAGCAGCGTTCCATTTACTAACGTCTAATTCTCTTTCAAACCGATAGCTCTTTCCATCGCCGGCTTTAAGTATCTGGAGCTGACCTTTTTGTCCGTCCAGCAGCAAGATAGCCGGAACAGTAACAACGGCTCCATCGTCGAGAGAAAAAGCGGCAACAGCCGATACTTTATTTTCCGTGCTTTTCGCATTATACTGGTCGATAATACGCCAGCTTTTACCGTCTGCGAAAACCAAGCTCCTCGCAAAATTCTTTTGTGCCACCAACAGTTCTTCACCTGCTTGTCCGTCAATATCTGCAACGGCGATTGAACTCATACTTGCATCTTTAATCAAACTGGTCTGCGCCCTCGGTGAATCAACTACTTCAAATTTCCTTTTCTGGAACTGGCGAACCAATACAGGAAGTTCGTATTTGATAAATACCAAAACGTCCGGCAAAGCATCCTGGTCAACGTCAACAATTTTCAAACCGTCCGGGTTGGAGGCAAGTTTCTCAAGTTTCAGGCCGCTACTGCTTTCGTTGGCTTCTTTGCCGGTCGCGCTTATGTTATAAATTACCCTTAAGTGTCTAATATCATTGACGTCCCTGGATATATAAACGCAGTCAGTTTTGCCGTCGTAGTCAACGTCGGCCAGCTCCATTGCCACCGGCTCGCCGATTAAATTGACAGGTTGCGGAAACGATAATCTGTCGTCTTTGAATTTGCTCAAGCCGATAACCTTTTCCTTAACGCTCAGAACGCCGATTTCCGTTTTGCCGTCACCGTCAATATCCGCAGCGGATAAACTTACGATATCGGCGAAAGCTGGAAATCTCACCGGCTCAGCCAGGCCAAGATTCGCTGTTTGTTTGTAGAGAATAAGTTCCGCAGCGCCCGGGTCGCTTATTACAACATCAGCCAAACCATCGCCATCAAAATCACCAGTTACCAAATCCCGCTTCGTATCGCCTTCACCTGCGGCAAGAGGATAGAACAAAATCGGCCAATCGTTGCCAGCTTCTTTTTCAACGGCAAATTTATAACAGTTCAACCGTCCACTCCTGCTGTCAACGGTCAGTATTTCATCGCCTGCCGTACCGTCTATATTTGCAAGCTCAAGCTTATGCGGCTTTTCTATAAAAAAGTTCACCTGCGGCCCTAATTGCCCGGCCCCAAGTCCGAACCGCACGTGAATCGGCTTTTCGCTGTCGTTTGTTACGAGGATAAGGTCATTTACATTATCACCGTTCAAATCGCCGACTTTG
>QNBZ01000318.1 GCA_003644295.1 Planctomycetota bacterium | reverse complement strand
CTTTCGCCGGCTGTGCTTTTTTGACGCTTGGTGCTGCTGAACTCTTCTACCGCACCTGCGGAATTCAGAAATTCTTCGATTTCCTCATCGCTGCTAACGCCGGAAACCACGGGAAAGACGAAAAAAGCAACAGCCAGAACAGCTATCATAATGCCGGTTATTCGCAATGTTTTTATCATCTTATCTCACCAGCGCCCTTGCGCTCTTTTTATTTGACATCGTCCTCGGCCAGTAGTTCCAATAGATGAAAATTATTTATTCTCGGCAAACACTGCCTCCAATATCTCGTCAAGCTCCGGCGTTTTAGTGTCCCATGCTTTAACCGCCAAGCCATCGTGGAGCGCCACAATCAAAGGGGTCTTGATATACCACTCTTTGCTCGAATCGAGTTTCCCCGTCAGGCAGGGCGTATCGACCGGAACAATACTGTCCCGCTGCGAACTGTATGGAGGAATTTCGACAAATGCAAACCGTATCGAGTTATCGTTGGCCATGTCGCGGCTCATCCGGTCGTATGTTAGAATAGCATTATGGCAGTTGTCACATTCGGTATTATAAAGCGTAACGACAACGATATTAGACCGCAGGGACTCGGCGATGTCAATATACTTAAGCATCGGCCATTCCTCGGCAGCCGGGTTTTGGGCTGTTTGTTTCTCGTTTGCGGTTCTCCCTCCTGTCCATTCTTCCGCTTTTACCACCTCGTATTTATCTGTCTTGTCGGGCGGCTTATTTAATATCAGTACCGGCATGCTCACAGCGATAAGGATAAATGTCGGCACGGCGACTCCGAAGAAGTGCTTCGCCGAAGGCCACGGCGGCGGAAAAAGTTTTTGGCCCTTTGGCCGGAAAATCAACAGCATAACAAAAAGTGGTATATCAACCGCCGAGAGCGTTATCCATGGGTTGACGTGAACTCTGCCGAAGCAGCCGCACGATTCTGCTCCGATGAGTCCTTTTTGCAGCGTTACCGCAATGAACAAGCCGAAAGAAATCGTCGCAACAGCCCACGCAGCTTTCCTGAACAGTCCGCTGACGAGCCATATTCCCAGTCCCAGTTCTAATGGTATCTGGATTAGAAAAAACTCCCACGATTCCCAGAAACCTTCGCTGATAATCGGCTCGGTTAGAAGATGGTGTACTTTCAACCCAGCTGCAGCGATAAGGACGCTTCCCGTTACAACCATAACGATTTGGTTAGCTGTTTTTACAGATGAAAGTTTCACAAATCCTATTACTTGTTCTTTCTTTTGTAGAACCCGCGACAGGCAATCTTTAATTTCTCGTCGTCTTTTACATTTACAGAAAGCACATCCGAGAAAAACCTTTTTTTGCCTTCGACAGCAGGTGGTGCTATCTCCAGTTCGAATTCATAACCGTCCTTGACTTTTTTACGATTAAGAACTCGTATAGTGCCCTTTTCTGATGTGGCCGATTCAATCTCGAAATACTCTTGATAGTTGTTGAGTATCCAGAGCTTTCTTGTTATTGGCTTTTTGGGCTCGGCGTTTAGAATGGTGATTACCGGCGGGCTGATTTTATATTTCGCCAGCGTCTCGAAGGGAATGCTTACCACACCGGTTCCGGGATGAGTCAAGCTGATACTGATAATTCCGCTTGGGGTCCTTCGCAGCCGCTTGATGTCCACCTTTGGCCGAAGAGTAAATTCGGTTGCTTTCGCTGAAGAATTTACATCGGCGGTTATGCAGTTCGCAGTCGATTTGAAGCTCTTTATTGCAAACGGCTTGCCGTCAATACTGTTGATTGTAATCTCCGGGCAGTCAACGTTTTCCTCTTTAAGCGAGAGCACCAGTTTCTTCGGCTTGTAATCTACCTTCAGCACAATTTTGGCCTTTACGGTCAGTGTAACCTTAGGATTTTGTTTGTCGTTGCTGAAGACGAATAGATGTTTCGAGACGGTTCCTGCGTGTGCACCTGCGTGATACTTTACTTTTATCGTTCCGCTTTCGCCGGGGGCATATTCCCTTTTCGACAGCGTATAGGGCGTACAGCCGCAGGTCTTGGATACTCTCGTTATTTTCAGAGGGCTGTCTCCTGCGTTTTTGAACTTGAACTCACAGGTATTCTTTGTACTCGGCCCTATTTCGCCGAAATTGTAAGTTGTCTTTTCAAACACAATTTTTGGTCTCTGCCCTTTGACGACAGGGGCTGGTTGGGTTTTCGCCGGCCCTTGTGCTTTCAGCACCGCTTTAGATGCCGGTGCCGACTTGGACTGTTCTTCGCAGCATACCTGCGAGAACAAGACGCAGCCAGCGGCGAGAACTGTTAAAATTAGCTTGTTCCACTTCATATTCTTATCTCCTGTATCAAATTGTAAGGTAATTCCATGCAATCAAAAGCGAGCATTTTAATCAAAAAAGCGTCCGGAAGCAAGTAATTTTTGGCATAGTTCAAAATAAGTGCCTATCCTAATAACTGCTTGCTATAGCCCGTCATCCTGAACGTAGCGTAGCAAAGTGAAGAATCTCCCCTTCGTCTGCCAGATTCTTCGGCTTCGCCTCAGAATGACGAAGGCCGAGTTGTTTTCCTAACTTTAGCTTACTTTAGGCACTTTTTTGGGCTGCCCGGATATAGCTTTACAGCTAACATTTTAACTATTACTATAATGGAATAAGAATTGTTCTGATGGAGCAAACTATGGATAGAAAAAATCCCGAAGTATCGGTGGTAGT
>QNBZ01000317.1 GCA_003644295.1 Planctomycetota bacterium | reverse complement strand
GGATAGAATTTGAAGCAGCCAAGACAGTCGAATTCCACCGAGCCGACAAACTCCAGCAGCTCATCGAACTGCCGGTCGGTCTCGCCGGGGAAGCCGACTATAACCGTTGTTCGCAGCACAACAGCAGGCAAATATGCCCGCAGCTTTTCAATGGTAGAGCATAGGCGTTCCTTATTGTCTGGGCGGCGCATTCGCTTTAAGATATGATTGTTTATATGCTGAATTGGAATGTCAAGATAGTGAACGATTTTTTCACTGTTTGCGATTGTTTCAATCAGCTCATCGGTAATTCCCGCAGGGTACAGGTACATCAATCTAATCCACTTCAGGTCGGGGATTTTTTCAAGCTCTTTCAGGAGCGTACTGAGGCCGTCCCTGATTTTCAAATCGCTCCCGTAGTTAGTGGTGTCCTGTGCGATGATGTTTAGTTCTGTTACGCCGGCGGAAACCAGTTCGACTGCCTCGGCGAGAATAAGCTCCTTTGGTTTGCTTCTGAACGGCCCTCTGATTGCAGGTATTGTGCAGAATGAGCATCTGTGGTTGCAGCCGTAGCTTATTCTCAGGTAGGCCGAGTGGCCTGGAGTGATAAGCAGTCTGGTTCTGTCGTCAAAAACCATCCGGTCAGAAGAACCCAGAAAAACTGCGGGCTGCTCAGCACTGATGGTTTTGCGGATTATCTTGACAATGTCGTCCCGCAGGGCGAGGTTGACTATGGCGTCAATGCCTTTTGTGCGGCTAAATAATTCGGCGCCGAATCTTTGAACAAGACAGCCGACGACGATTATTTTCTTTACTGTGCTTCTGGTTTTACAATCTACGGCGTGTCTTATTGCCTCAAGCGCTTCATCGATAGCCGGGGCGATGAAACCGCAGGTATTGATAACGACGACATCGGCGCTCTCCGGCTCAGCGGTTATCAGGAAACCCGCCTGGGCGATTTCGGCTAACATCTTTTCGCTATCGACTATGTTTTTAGGACAGCCGAGGGCTATGAAACCGACAGTTACGGGTTTTTGGCCTTTTTTCTTTGTCATCGCCCGGTATTCGTTTGTTTTGTGCCGAGGATTTGGAGCGTCTCGCTGATGACAGGCAGAGCTTTTGTCGTTACCTGCGGGTCGTAAAGGCTTCCGGCAACATCCAGCCGTACAACTGCGTGGCCAAGACCCTCGGTCAGAGATTGCAGGATAGACGGCTCGGCGGTGGCAATCCGTTGGCCACGGGCGGTAAGCGTCAAATCAACGTTCTGGTTGCGCAGGTTCAGTGAACCAGAGCCGTTGAAGGCCAGACTTTCGCCTGACAAATCCAACTGTTCAAAGGAAACACTGTCGCCCTTAACGTATGAATCAACGAGCATCTGCTCGAAGGCAAAGTCGGTCGGCCTGGTTAGTTTCAGTACCTGCAGCAGCTTTGCCAATGGGCTGAGCCGGCCCACCTGCATATCGGTTATTTTAAGTCGGCATCTGCCGAACCGTGTCGAGCTGTCGCCAACCCTGCTGATAACGCTTAATGAGCCGCACATCCGGCCGCTACTTGAGTCTTGGGGTTTGGGGCTTGGGGCTTGAGTTTTGTCCGAAAGAAATTGTTTTAAGTCAATGTTCTCGAAGCCAACCTGCAGCAGGTACTCCGATGGCATCTCTGGTTGCTGCCTCAATTCGAACTTGCCGGCGAGTCCGCCATTGTAACAATCGGCGACCAGCCGTTCGGTCGTCCAGCTTTGCAGAGCAGCGTTGTAATTAAGCTCGGTTTTGAGCGATGTTAAAGATTTGTCCTTAATCCTGAGAGAGTCTGCGATAAGAGTAACCTTTGCGTTGCGAAACCAATCGCCGGTTTTATACAGGGCCTTAACTTTCAGCAGTGCGTTCAGGCCCGTTACAGCCGGAGAGGTCTTGAAATTAGTGTCTTTGAGTTTGACAGCTCCATCGAAATCAACGTACCTTTCGCCGTTGTTGGCTTTGAAGAATTTTACATTTTTCAAATCCAAATCGAACCGTCCGGTAGGCGAAAGCTGGCGGTAAAGCGGCTGAACAGCTTCAGGCAATGCGCCGCCGAGCCGTTCATCGAGGAAAATATCATTTGCGCAAAGCCCGAAACAGCCGGTGCCGAAAGCGTCATCAGTCAAATCTATCCGTCCGTTTATTTTTATAGTCGAGGCCTCCGGTATTATCTGAACATTGTCGGCGGTGGTGGCGGTAATGTTCTCCAGCCGAATGCAATCCTGTGTTATAACCAGATTGCCGGAAATGTCTTTGAGCGGATACGGAAACGGCTCAAAATTGACACTGCCGCCCAGACAATCAATAGCTATGCTGTAGTCAGGGTATTCGTTACTTCCGGCGTTTTTCAAATCGGCACGGTAGTTTATTCTACCAGTCGGCTTTAATACTGATGCAACTTTTTTCAAGGGCGCCGGCAGCAGCGCAAAAAAGTCATCGTTTAACTCAACCTGCTCGGCTTGCAACGACAACTGATAGTGGAACTGCTCATCCGGCTGAATTTGACCTGTCAGGCAAACCTGTCCTTCACCATAGCGGCCTTTAAGTTCTTTAATGCGTATCAACCCCGGTGTGAAAATAGCGTTTCCGGATATATCAGAGATGATTAGCGGCGTTCGGCCTATTCTCAAAGAAGTTTTTTTGAAATTAACATCAGCTATAAAAACCGGTGCTTCAGGATTTTGTTTTGGAGTAGAGAAATTTATGT
>QNBZ01000316.1 GCA_003644295.1 Planctomycetota bacterium | reverse complement strand
GTAGGCTCACCTTTGTCATCATCCTTGAATTTGAATATGATAGGCAGACCGAACTGTCCGCGAGGGAATTTATCTGCCTGGTTGGGTAAAGCGGCATGTTTCGGTAAACGATCCCCTGTTATCTTGCGGATGGCTTCTGGTTCAGGCCAGTAACTTCGTCCAAATGGTTTACCATTTTTTATTCTGCGATTTTGCCGAAATGATTTGAGTGTGTCAACAAGATATTGCCATGCTCTATTCACATCATCTTTATTGTTCTTCCTGTAATTTTTAGGTGGGACTACTATTTTCCAAAGCATTGCATTGCTGAGATGCGGCGTTCCGGGTGGCCATGTCCCAGTGATAGTCTCCAATCTATCCTTTACTTCTGTTTTGAGATCACGGGCAGAAATTGAATTGATAACTTCCTTACGGGGATCAGAACCTGGCTCATCGGACTTCTTTTCTATTGTAAGAAGTTGTAGTGCCCCAAAGCCGCGCCGGGTGCGCGCCCCGATGCCACCGAAAGTTTCCCAAGCCCAGAGGGCGGCATGAATATCACTGGTATCATCACTGTTATAGGTTATCTCCAAACTAAAAGATACTCCATCTGTTACAGAATCGGTTTGCATCCCAATTCTTTGCTCTTTCTGTTCAGGTTGAAGAGGAAAAGCCGCATAAGGGGGAACTTTGTTTCCTTGCCGAGCTTTTACTTGTGGTTTTCCATGTCTGTTTGGTACAACTTCAAAGGGAGAGTATTTTTTGCCAGACTTACTATTTTTGACAACAACCGTAACTTTCGATGGCCCCGGCTTCTCATTCCCGTTTCTGTCTTTGCCCGCCGCCGATCCCCAAATTTCTTCTTCATGTCGGCGCATCTTATCCAGATCGCCATCAAAAGCTCCACCGCGGGTAGCCCGCCACCAAAACCGCAGATGTCCGCGTATTTCGGTGGCACGCACCACTGTAATGGGGTCGGCCTTATTCGGCTCCACTCCACCACCATAGAGAGGTGTGATAAGTTTATAGCTTCGCTTTTCAGAAATGAATTTTTTCTGTTCTTTCTGTTCGACAGAAGGCGGAGGGTCATTGGTTATTAGTTTTCTACTCATCAGTTCACCTCCATATCTTGTAATTCGCCATTCCAAGTTCCCAGCACGGCCAGACCAAAACCATCAAGGCGGTTTTGGTTGCCATCGCTAATAGATCTCATCCAAATAGCATCAATGAAATTTTCCACATTCTGTTTTACTTTTATGAAGTAAACGCTGCCCGCGGAGGCTAATCGCCGAGTAGGCTTTGGTTTTCTAATTTGATAATCCCAACCAGATACAACTTTATAGCGGGGAACAGCCGCACCAACAATTTTAATATTATATTGCTCTTGGAGCCAAGTAGGTAAATATCCATCCTTAAAATAGGCTGGAGTCAATAAAATCAGGCGGCATGCACCTTGCTCAAGGATGTTTTTGCGTACTTCATTGGGACATTTTGGCAAAACATCTTCCGTTTTCATCCATTGAGCTACACGCCTCTCCCCGCCTAAAAAACCTAAACCCTTGTCTAGGCTAGTATCAGTCTCCAGAGCTAAACCTAGAGTTTTGACATCTTTTAGTTTAGGGTAGGGTTCCTTTTCTTCTCGTTCACGTTGCATAAACTCCAAACCACTGGTCTGAAAAAGAGCACCGGGAATACCTGTGCCGGTTTCTTTGTTTACACCAACATGCATGCGGCTTTCGGCCAGAGGGCCATTGTGCCCAATATCAGATAGGGTAACCTCCTTATTTTCAGGAGTAACGAGCCATTTCTCAAAGGCATCTTGTTTCCAATAATGAGGAGCTTTGGGATGCGGTTTTCCTGTCGTGGGTACAGGCAGACCAACTATCTTCAATTCTATGCCCGATTCTTTGTTTAATTTATCAATACTAGTTTGTGTGCCATTTGGCAAATTTAGCGGACAACACAGAAAGCGACGGGCTTTTTCCTTTTGTATGGGATCATCATGCTTCAGGAGTAGAGCATCGGCGGGAGCTGGAAAGAGCCAATCGGCTATCTGCCCACTTTCAGCTAGCTCTACCAACAATGGACCGCGGATTTGCTTAGATAGCAATTCTGTGATGCGGATTTTATCAAATTTACCAGTTAAAGGATTTGGTCCTGCCAATGTCCGTACCGCTCCAGCAATGGTAGATGGGTACGGAAAGGGCAATGATTTTGCCCTCGCTCCGGCATCCGCATTGAAAGGCCTGCCATCCCGAAAGATGAGTGGATCGCGGGGAATAATAGTCCATAGGGTCATTATATTTCCTCCTTTTCTACTGGCAATTTAACTCCTGCCATATCCTGTGCAGTGGCGAAAATATTGGCAACTATCATCTCTTGTGCCAAATCGTAGAGAGGGACTTTTTTAAGCCACTCTTCAAATTGTTTTATTACATAGTCGCCAATTTTTTTATCGCTGCCGGATTCGCGTTTTCGTTTGATGATGCGCAGGGCTTCCTTATTGACAACCTCGATAGAGATGTTCGCTTCGGCAAAGTCCCGGTTAAGTTTCTGAAGTTCGTAGGCTGTCCCCTTGCTAATTGCTTTTTTACGGTGAAGTTTTATCATTTTTTGTAATCGTATATTTAGAGGTCCCCATTTACCAGCAATCTCCCGGTCTGCACCGCTGCGTTTGCTAAGTACAATTACCAGAGCGTTTTTACCCTTGATGTCCTTGCCCTT
>QNBZ01000315.1 GCA_003644295.1 Planctomycetota bacterium | reverse complement strand
TAAGGTTGTTAAGCATATATGAACTGGGCGGTCAGGGGGCCCTTAAAAAAATTGTTTTTCTCCAAATTTTGTTTGACAATCTCCCTGGAAGTAGTTAGGTTTTCCATCTGCTTTTTGAAGCGATGAAATAATGCTGCTGTGGGCAGCTTACGAACCTCGGCGAGGCAGCGTGGCACACCGGTTTCCCCCCCAGCCGGTTCCACCACCTCGCCCTTTTTATGCGCATATCCCTAAAGCGATAAATAAAAGCACCGAAATAAAGCCAAGTACACTGCCATAAATAAAAACTACGTTTGGAGCCATACTATTCCATAAAAATCCAGCTATCAAACTTGCCGGCAAAGCCATCAGTCCCGTTATTGTGTGAAACGTCCCCAGAGCAGTAGCTCTCAAGTGTGGCGAAGATAAATCAGAAACAAAAGCCCGCTGGTTTGCGTCAACCGCTGCATTGGTAATACCGTAAAAAGCAAATAAGATTATGAAGCTCGGCAGCGAAGCAAAAAAGGCAAAACCAAGCGAGGTTAATGAAAACAACAGATAGCCAATGGCAATAACTTTTCCTCTTCCAATTTTATCTGAAAGAACGCCAAGTGGAACAGAAAAGCCGGCGTAGAAAAAATTAAACAGAACATATAGCAAAATCGGCAGCGCAATCGACAATCTGCCTGGAAAGGCGGCCTGCGCCTTGATGATGAAAAACATATAGCTGAAATTTCCTAATGCGAATACTCCGGAAACCAGAATGAATAACTTAAGAGGTTTCGGAAGCTGCCGTAGTCCTATCTTTAACGATATGTCCTGCGGCTGCCTTTCAGCTTGTTTTACAAAATGCAACGGAATTAAAGAAACAAATGCGAAAACAGCCGCGATGAGTATAATCAAGCTGAAATCAAAATCGAAAACCCAAACCAGAAGAAAAACAACAATCGAGCCAAGAATCGCTCCGCAAGTATCCAAAGTTCTGTGAATTCCAAAACCTTTACCCCGCTGCTCTGCCATAGAATCGGCAATGATTGCATCTCTTGCGGCGGTCCTCATACCCTTGCCAAGTCTTTCCAGAGCAGCGATGGTTATGACATAGGGACAGGTTTTAGACAGGGCCAGCAATAGCTTAAAAACCGCAGATGTAATGTATCCGGACGAAACAAATATCTTCCTTCTGCCGGTTTTGTCCGACCAATAGCCAAAGAATACCTTCAGAATACTTGATATGCTGTCCCTGAGTCCGCCGACTAATCCGACGGCCAAAGCTCCGCCGAACGCCTCGACAAACATCGGCAAAATCGGCATTATCATTTCGCTGCTAAAATCATTCAGGAAACTGACAATGCCTAACAGAAGTATATTAGGACTGACGCCCTTGAGATATTTACTTCTCATAATGCGTTTGCGTTAAGCAAAAAACCATCCGAAAAGAGTTGCGCTTAACTATTATCTACTCTCCGCGGAGCTGAACCATAACTTTCCTGTTGCGTGGGCCGTCAAATTCACAAAAGAAAATCCCCTGCCAGGTGCCGAGTTCGAGTTTGCCGTTCTTTATCAGAACCTGCTCGCTGCAACCAACCAGCGAACTTTTGCAGTGCGAATCGGAATTGCCCTCGCTATGCCTATAGCCAGGACGGATATGAGGTATCAACTCAGACAGCGTTAAGAGTATGTCGTGCGGGACGGACGGGTCGGCGTTTTCGTTTATGGTAATCGCCGCGGTGGTGTGCGGACAATAAATAACGCAATCACCGTTAACGATACCGGAGTGACCGACAATCGAGCTGACCCGAGCTGTAATGTCGAGCATCTCGTTACGCTGCTTACTGCTTACGCTGAAATTTTCTTCGGCAATTTTCATATTACATCCCTTACATTTGTTCGATGACTTCGATGCCTAAAAGGTCGTTCAAGCCGTGCCTGATTGTTCTTGCGGTCAAATCGCAAAGTAATAATCTCGTAGGTCTTTTGTCCGGCTCTGCGTCCAGAACCGGACAGTTTGTATAAAAAACGCTGAACTTCTGCGCCAGTTCGTACAGATAACTCGTCAGGTAGTTCGGTCTGTAATCCACAACGGCGGCTTCTACCGCTTCGCCATAGCGGCTCAACTGCTTGGCCAAATCCAGTTCAGCCGATTCAGTGAGATTCAAATCCTCTAAGTCTTTTAGCTCCTTATCAAAATCCAATCGCCCTTTTCTCTCAATCGATTTTATCCGTGCGTAAGCATACTGCATATACGGTGCGGTGTTGCCGTCCATCACCAGCATTTTGTCGAAGCTGAATATGTAATCGCTGGTTCGGTTGTTGGAGTAGTCCGCGTATTTGACGGCGCCGACGCCGACGGCCTTTGCGATTTGAGCTTTCCTGTCTTTTGGCAGGCAGGGGTTCTTTTCCTCGACAACAGCTTTTGCGCGTTCTACTGCTTCATCGAGCAGCTCTTTTAGTTTGACGTTTTCGCCGGAGCGGGTTTTCAACGGCTGGCCGTTTTCACCGAGTACACTGCCGAACGTAACGTGAACCAATTCGGTATCTTTTGTCCAGCCGGCTTTGCGTGCTACCGCGAAGACCATTTGAAAATGCAGCTTCTGCCGGGCGTCGGTAACATAAATTACTCTGTCGGCTTTGAGTTCATCAACTCTATATCTAATCGCAGCTAAATCGGTGGTTGCATATAGAAAAGCACCATCGCTCTTTTGGAGTATCAACGGCAACGGCTGACCTT
>QNBZ01000314.1 GCA_003644295.1 Planctomycetota bacterium | reverse complement strand
TCGAAGCGTTGTTAACATAACTTCGCTTGGAAGCCATTATAGCGTATGTGCCGGGGAGAACTGGTCCGAGGAAGTAATAACCAAAGTAGTCAGTAGTAGTTTTGAAAGAAGTACCAAGAAGTGTAACAGTAGCTCCTGAATTATTAGCGGAACCAACCAAATTAACATATCCTTCAACATAGCCTACTGGAAGGAGCGTAAGAGTAAAGTCCATTATTACTGTGTCGCCAGCGCCCACACTAACACCATATGCTGTGTCAGTGGTCCAGACTATACCATAGCTTGCAGCAACATCGTATGTGCCTGGCATGACAAACAGCTTATATGAACCATCGGGGTCAGTATAGTAAACATCGGGCACATCGCCACCCAATGCTACAACTTTTGAGCCTGACATGTCAGTGGCTCCGACAAGCGTTACCTTACCCTTAATCACACCAAAGTTAGAGAGTTTGCCTGATACCTCAATATCGTCAACCGCCCAACCGTAATCGTTACTGATATTATCCGAACCGAAATGCCACATGAACTTGACATGCGTATATCCCGTCTCATCAGTTATGTCGAATGCAGCAAGCTTCCAGTTCGATGAGCCAGTAAAGCACAGTTCACCGCCGGGACCCTTTGACCAGAATGAAAGCGTATCATCATATGTGTCATTAGATGGATAAATCACATAGAATGAATCACCGTCATTGATTGACGCCTTAACATTACCACCGTCATAACCCTCACGGTATGAGCCAACCTCATGATACCAGTGCCAGAAGCTTAGGAACGCGGGACTATCCACATAAGCAAGATTGAGCCTTGGCGTTATCAACTTACAATCGGAGTTATAAGCATAGTCACCACCAAGAACGGTAGCCCAGCATCTATCCCCGCTATGTGCACCTCTCGGACCAGCAGTGGGGGTTCCCCACTCCCAGCAGCCCATAGGCGGTTTAGCTTCGAGGTTACCATTGTTATCCTCAAAGTCGCTCTTGTAAAGTGTTACATACGGCAGCTTATCGAGGAACAACTCGACTACCACAGTATCAGACCTTGCGGAAATAACGATGCTTGTCTGGGTGTCCGCAGTCCAGTGATAATCCTTGTATGCCCATACATCGTATGTCCCAAACGGAACCTTAAAGTCTATTATACCTATTGAGTCAGTTATAGCTTCGTAATCGTAACGACCATCAACCTTTACCTGAACACCGCTGTGATTTCTTTCGCCGCCGACACGAACTTTAGCTCTTATAACGCCATAATCGAGTGTTTTGTAATAGATAAACACATCATCAATGTACCAACCAGGATACCATGCCCACCAAGCATTGCTACCAAATTCCCATCTAATTTTTCTGGAGCTCCCGCCTGTGTATGCGGAAATATTAAATGTATCAACGCACCATTTCGGAGGATAGCTTCCGCCACTATAGTAATTTCCTGAGCCACCGTAACCAGGCTGTCTACCAACACCTGGAGCGCTACTGTAAATAGATGAGGTCGTGTATCCTCTTCCGCCACAAGGCATTATAACATTCCACGTGATGCCACCATCAGAGGACATCTTAACATTACCACCACCATAGTAGCCGTAAATATACCACCAATAATGGTACACCATATAAGCATTGCTAATTCCTGTGAAATCCAGGAATGGCGAATCAAGTTTATACCACGCATTTGGGCTGTAATAACTATTAAGCACTGTTCCCCAAAGATGGGGGGGAGATGGAGGTGGATTGATATATCGCGAATAATAAAAGCTACTTGACACAGTACCCCACTGCCAACCTCCAGACCCACGAGATAGAATAGATATAAATCCGCCATTATTCTCCTCAAAGTCCCAGAAATAGAGCGGAATAACTAAGTATTTTTGAAGTGAAAGGTCAACATATACTGTCTCGTGTAATCCTACAGCGACATTAAGCGCACTGTCCTGGCTCCAATCATCATTGTAGTAAGCGTAAACATCGTATGTATCGGGTGCGACCTTTATACAGAATTCACCTAAAGCGTTTGTTACAGCTGAGAATGTACGAGCATTAGTCGCGGTAATAGTTATCCCATCGTGTTCATACTCGCCCTCGAAGAAGCAGTGTCCCATTATAAAACTGCATATCGGGTTAAGAGTAAGGTTCACTACCACAGTTTCACCGGCAGCAACACTAACACCAGTAACGGTATCAACAGACCACAGGTCATTGTAGGAAGCTATAACATCCCATGTGCCGGGTAAAACTATCAATTCGTAATGACCGCTGGAATCTGTATATCCTACGAATGGACCAGCGTTAACTCTTATTCCCTCGTGGACTGTCTCGCTACTCATAGTAGCAGTACCAGTTATAACACCATATTGCGTCATTCCTATTTCCATAGTCATATCATCGACATACCAGCCCGGATAGGAAGTTGTCCAGTAGTAACCGTTTGAGAAATTGAATCTTATTTTAGAACCCGAGTGACCAAAGAGATCAGTTATATCGAATGTATCACAAATCCACTTTGGAGGTCTTGAACCACCGCTATAATATGTTCCTGTGAATGCTTTCTGTCCTCCTATACCGGGTGCCCAGGAATACATTGTTCCAGGATAACCATCAAGAGGTGTTAAAAGCGACCATGTGGTACCGCCATCAGTCGAATAATGAACATTACCACCCGCATATCTGTAGTAAAAATACCACCAGTGCCAGAAATGGAATAATGCTG
>QNBZ01000313.1 GCA_003644295.1 Planctomycetota bacterium | reverse complement strand
TCATGATCACTTACATCATTTGAGAGCTTGGTTAATAGCTAAAGAACTGTTTCAGGAACTTGAAAAAAATAGTGTTAAGATCACCAAAAATGATTTGGAGAAGACGATAATCGCCATATTTTTTCATGACGTAGGCATGATAAAAACAATTAAAAAAACACACGGAATAATAAGTCGAGAAATGTGTGAATCCTTTTTGATGAAGTTTTAGAAGCAATTCAAAAACATGATGATAAGGAATACAGGTTTATGGTATACCATGCAGAGACATCACAAAAAAATGTTTTATCCGTTCTTTGTGTTAGTGATGATTTAGATGCATTTGGAGCAATAGGAGTATTTCGGTACGCTGAAATATATCTGCTGCGAAATACTCTAATTAAAGAATTAGCAAGGAAAGTCCTTGAAGATCTTGAAAGGAGGTATAAGAATTTTTGTAATTTGTATTCAAATTTAGATGCATTCACTAAAAAACAAAAAGCAAGATATGAGTTCACACGAAAATTCTATCAAGATTTAGAAAAAGAATTGAACAATATGGAATATTCTAGGACAATTCGTTTTGGTGCAATAGGTGTGTTAAATGTTTTAATAACAAACATTGTAGAAGGAGAAATCTCAATGTTGGACATAAGCGATAGGGTTTTGAAAGAATCTAATGATCATTATGTGATTGAATTCTTTAAACAATTTAAAAAAGAAGTTGAAAAAGTATACTCTCAGGGTATGAGGTAATTGTTGACTAGACATTACATCAATCGAGCCTTATGAAAAGAATCAATTCATCAATTCAAATCATACTCATAAACATTAGCAGAAAGAACAGAATACCCAGACAACCCCTGATCCCAGACAGACCATATCATCCTTCCCATCTCATCAACATAAAGATACTCAGTCCACGCATGCTCTCTGCTAGCAACGACTTTACAAGGTATCCCAACTTCTCTCATCATTCCACAAGTTAAAAAACTAATACCATTACAGTTCGCTCTCCTGTTTTCCCAGGTTTCCTGGGCAGTATACCACTTGTAATTCTTCTCGTATTCAATGTTATTCTGTATCCAGTTATGGATGTTATCAACTGTGTTCTTGTAACTATCTTCATCAATCAAAGCATAAACTTCTTGTTTTGCTTCTTCAGTTAGAGAATATCTCTCACTTTCAGTATCCAGAAAAGTTTCTAAACTAGGATTGTATTGTAACACATAATCTAACTTGTGTTTGAAGACTTCCATAGGAACATTACCATAAGCATTATCCAAGTCACCTTGAAGATCTTTCTCAAAGAATTCACAAACCTGACTATTCGCATTCTCTTTTGGTGGTCTTTCTATATCTTCCTTAGATTCTATATTGATATCACAATAACCATTCTGGCTAGCTTCACTTCCTGTCACAAAAATAGCATACGCAGTCATGACTATTAAAGGAATGAGCAGAACAATCAATACATTCAACAATAACATCAATCTGTCCATAGTATTTACTAGAACAGTTAAACTTTTAAATACTACTGTTAAGTGGTGAAAGAATAGATTAATATCTGATTCCAAAGCCTGAGAATTTACCAGTATACCCTTCTTTCTTGATATCCAGATTATCGACCCTTGCTAAAAACGGACCTCTTCTTAAGAATTTTATCAGTTTGTCTATATCCTCTTCTTTGCCTTCTGCAATGACTTCAACTCTTCCATCTGGTAAGTTTCTAACCCATCCTGTTAAACCTAATTTTTGAGCAACATTCCTCGTATGATACCTGAAGTTTACACCTTGGACTCGACCTGAAACGAATGCATGAATCCTCACTTTTGACATTATGACACCTTTTATTCTTTAACGAACAGCATTAAAATTATAGCTAAAACTGATAAAACTGCAGAAAAATAAAAAGGGGCAAACATCCCAATATTATCCCATAACAACCCAGCAATAAAAGATGCTGGAAGTGCACACAAACCAACGATCATCTTAAAAGTGCCCAATGCACTAGCTCGACAATCGACTGGTGATAATTCAGAAACAAACGTTCTTTGTACAGGCTCTATTGATGCTTTATGAAGCCCGTATAATACAAACAAAAGAATAATTCCTGACTGTGTTTTTATTATTGGAAAGCCAACACACATTAACCCAAAGAATATGTATGAAAGGATAAGGATGGATTTTCTACTGAATCTGTCAGCGAGTTTTCCGAAAGGTAATGCCATTAATGAAGCCGTAGCTGTAAAAACTAAATACAACACTGGGATAAAACTTATCTTAAACCCAAATTCTTTTGCATAGACTAATAGAAAAGAATAGCTGAACGAGCCCGAAGCAAACAAAGCACTCAAGAACAAGAAGAGTTTGAAATTCCTACTTAAATCTTTCAGAGAAAATCCCTTGTACAATCTTTCAGTTTTTCTTTCTTTAATGAATGTTAGAATTAATAAAACTCCAATTATTGATGGAATCGCTGCAAGGAAGAACAACTTTTTGTATCCTAATACATTGAAGAATAATATACAAATGAGAATACCACATACAGCACCCAGATTATCCATAGTCCTTAACAATCCAAAATTCCTTCCCCTATCTTTTCTTGTTGAAACATCAGCTATCATAGCATCCCTGGGTGCACCCCTCATCTTTCCAAGCCTATCAAGAACCCTGAATGGGATCAAATGTTGCCAAACTGTTGATAGACCATAGCCTATTCTTGATATTGC
>QNBZ01000312.1 GCA_003644295.1 Planctomycetota bacterium | reverse complement strand
CTGCAGAAAATAGCCCAGGACAGAGGAGTGAGCTATTCAGATTCTGACTTCCTTTTTGGTAGGGGCCTCATGCCGATATTTGCCAAGGGGGATAGTTTGGAAAAGGGAACCTACATACTGGAAATAACCTCGAAAAGTGAACCCACGGTTGAGGTAATAGGAAAGGTTTACGGACTCATGGGGACGGATTCAATGGGAAGGGACATGTGGCAGGGCTTCATATGGGGCCTGAGGGGGACTATGGGGATGGTGGTGGCCGTAGGCCTAATAGCGGTTGTCGTAGGGGCCGCACTGGGAGTCCTGGGGGCCCTTTCGGGTGTAGTGGGGGCTATAACAGACGGCCTGGCGAAGCTCTCGGCCATATTACCCTTGGTTCCCGTTATGGTAATGATGATACCTATTATGAGTGAAGTCACCCACGGAGGCCATCTGGAGGTGCCCTTATGGAGCTTTGTCCTCCTAATGGGGGTGCTCCTCTTTGGGAAGATCGCGAGAAACGTGAGGGCTCTCGTTGAGACCGAACTCAGCAAGGAGTATGTGGAGTCTGCCCTCAGCCTCGGGGCCTCGAGGTGGTGGGTACTCAAGCACCACATTTCAAGGGCGGTTCTTCCCTACAGCATATACCAGTTCTCGATAATCATGCCGAAAGTCGTTGCGCTCGTCTCACTGCTGGGGTTCTTCGAAGCGATACCGGGCTTCAACTGGGGCACACTGCTTGGAAGCATGATAGCGGAGAAGCAGCTCTTCAGCATGGCGTGGTGGATAGTGGTGCCCATCGGAGTGGGGCTGGCGCTCTTTGCTATGGCCTTCGTCATGATAAATCTGAGCATGGAGGAGAGGTTCCTAACCAGATGAGCTGTCGGAGAGGAGCGTTAGACCTACGCTGACCAGGATTATGGCGACCGAGGGAGAGAGTGGCCACCACCATAGGGAGTACACCGCACTCTGCTTGAATGCCTCCGCAACGAAGGAACCCCAGTTAACGCCGGGGATTATGCCGAAGAGGCCGAGTATTGAAACCACCGCGATCATCTGTGAGAACAGGAGGGTGGCGTAGGACAGGGTATACGGGATAACGGCCCTGATTATGTGTTTCCTTATTATCTCAAGGTCGCCGGCTCCGAGGGCCCTGGCGGCCTCGACGTACTCTTCCCTCTTCTCGTGCATCACTATTCCCTTCACAGCCCCCGCGAACTTGCCAACGAGGAGGAGGGCGAGCACCACGGTAAGCTTGAACGTTCCCAGCTCCCTCCTTCCGTAGGTCCCTGTGGAGGATATTAGAAAGATCACTATCACCGCGAGGGGGAGGTAGGGGAGGGAGTTCAGGGCCTCGAGGATTACCGAGGCGATTTCTCCAAACCGCGTTTCGTAGGAGCCGGAGGAGACTCCCAGGAGTAGACCGAAGAGTATGACGAACAGCATGGTGAGGAAGGCGAGCGTTAGCGTGTTGACAGTTGAACCCACGAAGCCGACCCACAGGTCCCTCCCCTTGTAGTCCGTGCCCAAAAGCCCGTAGTTGCTCCCCACGATGGTTGCCTCAACATCCCCGGGGCTGACGGTTATACGGTACGTTCCCCTTAGGGGCTCTTTGTCCTCCCCCGAAAACAGCATCCTTGTGGGGCTAAAGAGGGCCCTATCCTCACTCCTAAAGCTTAACTCGTTGATAGCAAACCTTATCGCGTCGAGGGCGAGCCCCGTGTTCGAGTTGAGGCTGTCCTCTCCGCTGATCTTCCCCGTGAGGGTGACTTCCTTCCCGTCGGGCCGGAGGATATTCAGGGTTACCTCGCCCTCTCCCCTGAGGACGACGTTCTTGGGAGCCCCGTCAAAAACGGTGTAGTTTGTTCCTTCCCTGAAGGTTATTGTGTCCACTCCACCATCGAGCCACACGGGTTTCGCACCCCGGGGGTATGCCACCCAGAAGAGATAGTTATCCCAGTTCTCGAGCTTAACCCTATCGAGGGTGGCGTAGGCGAGGGAAGTGATGAGGAAGAAGATTATCAAAATTATAGCACCGACCTTCCGTTTCATGGCCCCTCCCTCGGTTCGATGATGTTCGATAGAACTTCGGCTGCTATTGAGGCGGAGAAGTTCAGCACGATGAGCACGGTGACCACGAAGGTGAAGGTCATGGGGTAGAAGTTGACGTTGTCGGGCGTTATTATGAGGCTCCGGCCGAGAAGTTGCCCAAGCCCCCCAAGGTTGAAAAGATAATCCACCACGAGGACGGGTGTCTGAACCTCAACGAAGTGCTGGAGCCAGAGGTACATGAGTGGAACCGCGACCGCCCTCAGGACGCCCTTTCTTACCCTTTCTTCGGGCAGCCCCATGGCCCTCTTTGCTTCAACGTAGGGCTGTGAGAACTCCTCCCTCATGATAACTGCCATGCCCTCCGCGAGCCCCCACACCCCAACGAGGAGGACGGAGAGAACCGGGAACACGAAGTAGGGCAGTGTACTCGCTCCCGTTCCCTTTAGTCCGTTCACAAGCTCCGATGGCAGGGGCGAATAGATTATCGCCATAAAGAAGAGCACAACGAAGAACCACACGGGAATTCCGTTGAACGTCCTTGCCGTCACCTGGAGGATGGAGTAAACGCGCGGCCTCTCAATCCCTTTGAAGGCTAGGAAGAGTGCGGTGAGTGTTATAACCATCTCGCTGAGCAGTATGAGAAGGAGCGTCCTGTACGTTGGGGTACGGCCTTTCTCCTCCCT
>QNBZ01000311.1 GCA_003644295.1 Planctomycetota bacterium | reverse complement strand
TTGCTCCGGACTTCCCGGCTCAGTAACACCCTGCTCAACCGGCTCACTTATTGCTTCTTCGCCTGTAACAGTACGCGAAACATAAATATAGCTTACGTTAAACTGGCTTATCCCCCCTGCTGTGGCAAGGGCGTCTGTCAGCCGATAATCGTACCGTGGAATACCGTATCTGCCCGGAGCCGGCACGGCGTCCCCCAGTATTGAAAATACACGATGTTGTGAGCCGAGCAAAGTTACACTCACCAGTGGGTCCCTCAGCACACTCGGCGAAAGAATTTGCCTGATTTCCTCTTCGAGTTGGGTTTCGGTCAAACCAGCCGCCTCGACCACCCCAATTTCAGGTATGGATATTTTACCGGTCTCGGTAACAGTGTAATCGTTCGTAAATGGAACTCCTTCCTGAAACAATTCGAAAACATATATTCTGACAGTGTCACCAGGCCCAAATCTATAGTCGGTCTCCGTCACAATACAATCTGCCGGCTTGGGGTCTTCCGCCCCATCCCAGGCCGACGGTGCTTCCTCTGCAACGCCCAATGAATCCAGTATTACATTTACCGCGGGGACGGGACGGAACCTACCTATTTGCGTCGGGTTAAAAAAAAGGTCGTTGCAACCTGCCAAAAACAAAAGACAGAAAGCAGAAATCAGCGGATAACGAACAGCAGACAGTAAAAGAACAATGGACGAGCTACTGAACGCTGAACGCCGTATGCCAAATGCTGAATTGGACTTCTGATTCATATTACTAAAATTCCCAAAAACACCGAGCCCTTACCCCCCCCCAAAAAAAAAGCTAAATAGTCAAAACACTCTGCCTCCTTGATGAAATTTATCGGCTTAACACCCTTTCCGCTTAACTTTTTTAGTTCCGATTTTGTCCACGAACTTATTGTGGCTGTCCGCTGATTTTACGCCTGTTAGTTCTATACTACCAAAATATCCAGTTTGTTCACTTCAGCACCCTATTTAAGCCCTATAATTACCACGATAACAGCCCTAATAAAATCGGGAACACCACTTCGTAGGGTAAAATCGGGATGGTTCAAAATCAAAAAAAACTTGACATTCCAAGGGAAATTTTGTATATTATGTTTTTTACATCTAATCTCTCTTTTAGCACACGCACGATAGATTAGGAGGACATTTTAACGGGTGAAATTTCTTAAAAAGGAGATATTGGTATGATTGCTAAATGCACACTAACAACATTACTGTTACTTGCTTCGATATCGGCGATATCCTGTACAACGCAAATACCGGTTGCCACCAATTACGAATACACCGAGCAGCAAAAGATGCAGGCGGCTCACCACTGGGACGTATTGGCTGCTGATGTTGTCGAACAGCTAAACCAAAGCCAGAAGATTTGCAGCGACACGCCGATATACGTAGTTCCGAAGTTCTACGTTCCGAATGAAGAAGACACAACTATTTTTACGACGACCAAACCTTTGACCCCGACAGCCGAATCCGACCGGCTCGTAACAATACCATTCAAAAGGGCATACCAGAATTACCTGATTTCGGAGTTGGTCAATGCCGGCTATAATATCGTTGACAATGCCGACGCAGCGGTTCTGCAAATGATTTTCGATATACAGTTGGTCAAGCATGCCGACCGTCCCGTCCGCTCGGCGGATGTGGTCAGTAAAATCGGCAGAGTTCTCGCCGGCAGCGCGGACGGAGCTTACGTAGGTATCGAAGCTTCTCGGTACGAGGTCGTAATCACAACATCAGTAAAAAGCGGAGAAGTATATGTAACCAGTCACACAGGCACCTATTATGTTAATACGCCGTTGTGGGACAGTAATTACGCAATGCAGGGAAAGATAATGGAGGTAGTTAGCAGATGATTAAGTACAAACATGTTATTTTTACATCGCTGGTACTTGCAATGGTAAGTGCTTTATTTCTTGCCGGCTGTGTATCCGAATATAACAGGGAGAAAATTGAAAAAGCCCGTACTACGGCAGAAATACAAAAAATAAATAACAAAGCAGAACTTGCAAACGCCAACCACGAAGTCCGAATGATAGCCGCTGAGATTATCTCCGAGATGCAGAAGCGCCTAAAGGAAACAAATATACAGCTCACTAAAGACGCTGATATTATGAACACCAATTATAAGGCAGCGGATTCTCTAATTCGCAAGCTCAATGTCAAACTCGATAAAGACAATCCTGTTCTGGTGGCAAGCTTTGTAAATCTTGATGACCTGAACGAATCCTCAACGTTTGGAAGGGTTGTATCGGAACAAATCGCATCGCGATTAAACCAAAAGGGCTATTCCACTATAGAGTTGAAGTTGCGGACGAACATTTTCATAAAGGAAGGTTCGGGCGAATTCCTGCTCTCCCGTGAAATGGCGGAAATCAGCACCAAGCATCGCGCACAAGCCGTGGTCGTAGGCAGTTACGCCGTGGCCTCGAGCAGGGTCTATCTTACCGCACGAATTATCAATGTCAGGAACGGCCGCGTTCTGGCCTCTTATGACTATAACATACCTATAGGCCGTAATACATTTAAGATGCTGCTGAAAGGCAAAGATAACACAGACTGGCTGTGAATAAATGATAATTGATTATTGACTGTACTTTCCAAGAAAATTGACATTAGCTTAGCTTTTTAACAACTGATGCTTTAAACAAAAATGGCTCACCCTTCCGATGTTTTCCTTAGAACAAGAAACATTTGGAAAGGAGAGCCAAT
>QNBZ01000310.1 GCA_003644295.1 Planctomycetota bacterium | reverse complement strand
GGAGAACTGCTTGGGGTTCGTGGCTTTCTGCTCGGGCTCCATATGTTATTGCACCAGTGGAAGTGATTGTCGTTTTATACAAACAGGTGGCGAAAAACCAGTGGAAGCGGAAAATCAGATATAACCAAAAAAGAATTTATGGACTGGACAAATGGAATCTGGAGTTTTAGTGGTGAAAGCAAGAAAAGGGTTGGACACCCGGCGCCTTTTCCTATTGAGCTTCCAAGACGATGCATCAAGCTTTTTAGTTTTGTAGGCGATATTATTTTAGATCCGTTTGTAGGAAGTGGCACAACCCTTATTGCCGCTTACTTGAATAACAGAAAAGGGATAGGAGTTGATATTGATAAAAAGTATTGTGATTTAGCAATTAAACGCTTAAAACAAGAGGCAAAAATTGATCAACCAAATTTATTTTAAGTAAAACTATGTCTAAGCCTAAGAAAAAATCAATCAGCGATTTAATCAAAGAGTATTTTAAGGCTCATCCAAAACAGGATTTGCGCCATGGTCCTGTCGTTGACTGGGTGGAAGAAAAATACTTAAAACTTGAAGGAAGAAAACCAAGGGATACTTGGCGTGCTATAAGAAAACTCCACGAAGAAGGTTTTTTAATTAAGGTCAAAAAAGGCGTGTATCGTTATGACCCTGATGCTGTAAAACAGCGAGAATTAGACGATTTTACCCCAGAACAGAAAGAGCAAATCCTCAAACGAGATGGCTATAAATGTGTTATTTGTGGACGCGGAAAAAAAGATGGTGTTGAGTTACATGTTGATCATATCAAGCCAAAATATCTTGGCGGTAAATCCACTATAGAGAATGGTCAAACTTTATGTGCTCAGCACAATTTTATTAAGAAAACATTAAGACAAACAGAAACAGGAAAGAAGATGTTTATACGATTATATGAATTAGCCAAAAAGGAAAAGAATGAAGAATTGAAAAAGTTTTGTGCTGAGGTCTTAGAAACCTACGAAAAACATAACATTAACGACCATATAGTTTGGAAGAGATAATTTATGATCAACAAGAAGCTTGAACAAATTACAATTAACGATCTAGAACAATTGGTAAACAATGCTGTTTTTGAAGGGAAGACCATTGAATACAAAAGGCAGCTCCCGGATAATTCTGACTCTGCTAGAAAAGAGTTTTTGGCTGATGTCTCTTCCTTTGCTAATGCCTCTGGTGGAGATTTAATTTTTGGAATTACTGAAGAAAACGGAAGTCCAAAAAGTATTGATGGAATTAAAATAGAAGACATTGATGGGGAAATAAGAAAATACGAAAGTATCATACGAAATGGAATAGAACCACGCATTGCTTTTACAATACGTGCTATTAAAATAGAGCGGAATAAATTCATCTTAATTTTTAGAATTAACAAAAGTTGGATAGGACCCCATAGGGTTATTTATAAAGGGCACGATAAGTTTTATTCAAGAAATTCTGCAGGTAAATATGCTCTCGATGTAAATGAACTACGAATTGCTTTCAACCTATCACAAACACTAACAGAACAAATTAGTAGATTTAAAATAGGAAGAATAGGAGAAATTGTAGCAGATAATTTACCTCTCCCATTCTACGAGGGTGGCAAATTTGTATTACATCTCATTCCTCTAGAGTCTTTTACACCTAATTACAGTATTAATTTGGAAATTGTTATTAATGACCTTACAAAATTAAGGCCAATATACTCAGCCGGCTGGAGTCATCGAATGAATCTCGAAGGTATCCTCTCTTATTCTGGTGGCAGAGATGAAAAGGTTCATTCCTATGTCCAACTATATAGAAATGGAATTATCGAAGCAGTAGAAGGGTTAATGCTAAGTGCAGATAGAGAGAAAAAATATATTCCCAGTGTGGCTTATGAACGGGAGCTGATTAAATCGCTTGATGAATTTTTAAGTTTATATAGAGAATTAGGTATCAATGTACCTATTGTTCTTTTTCTAACACTAATTGGAGTTAAAGGATATGAAATGGCGGTTGACAGAATGAGATTTTGGGACAAATATTACAAAATTGATCGTGATGTCCTACAACTTCCCGAAGCTATTATAGAGTCATACGATATTGAGTCAAAAGATATATTACGTCCCACATTTGATCTTATTTGGAATGCTTGTGGTTTTAAGAGGTCATATAACTTTGATGAGTCGGGCAACTGGATTGGTAGGTAGAATTTTATCCTGCCCCCTACCTAAAATTGGCAAGTCCAAATCCGCCGAAGGCGGACAAAGGGGGCGGGAAGCGACGGCGCTTTTCTGTGTCAGCAGAAAGGCAAAAAGAAAAAATTTTCGTTCCTTAATAGAAAAAATTTTGTCGAGCGCGCATTAAAAAATATGTTGAAAATTTTTTCTTTTTGCTTCTCCGCCGTCAGGCGGAGTGGCGCCGGCACAGGGCGGGTTCTGCGCCCGTCAGGGCGCAGAATTCTGCTCAAAATAGGTTCGAGTATCGTCCAGTAATTGCGACCAAATCAAACTTTGGGATTTTTGGGAGAAATTTAAGCTTTCACTTAAAATTGCGCATAAACGAACTACCTCACAAAATATGCCAATTTAGGAGCATAAACGAAGTGATTCGGTTATTTTAAGTTAGGCGACATTGGCTATTTGAAAGGAGAACAAAATGAAAAAGAATATTGATCTTATAGCAGTTCTATGCACCTTAACGGTTCTATTAGTGGTTGGATGCGGAAAGATTGGG
>QNBZ01000309.1 GCA_003644295.1 Planctomycetota bacterium | reverse complement strand
TCATGGCCTCCATTTCCTCGACCGCCTCCGCCGCAGCTCTGAGCATCTCCGCACCGCCGGAGGCATGGAGGGTCATCATATCGACTCCTATGGAGAGCGCAGCCCTCACGGAGCCGGCCACCGTGGCGGGAATGTCGTGGAACTTTAGATCCAGGAACACATCTGCGCCCCTCGATTTTATCTCTTCGACGATGGACGGACCGAATGCTGTGAAAAGCCTGCTTCCCACCTTGAAAAATGAAACTGCGTCACCGAGTTCGTCGACGAGTTCAACGGCCCTGTTCCTATCCTCGACATCGAGCGCCACTATGAGCTGCGGAATCTTTTTCCCCATTCTTCAGACCTTTCCTTGCGATTTGCCCCTCTGCAATCTCTTCAGCCGGACAACCTCTCCGGGATTCCATCCTTTTCGAGCCTCTCGATGATTCTTACCGGCAGCTCGGGGTCGTAGAAGATGGCCGTGCCTACCTCTACCGCTGCGGCACCAGCCATGAAGAACTTGAGTGCATCATCTACCGACGAGATGCCGCCCACACCGACAACGGGTATTTCGACGCTCCGGGCGATCTTCCAGACCGCTGCGAGAGCCACAGGGAGTATTGCAGGGCCGGAAAGACCGGCCGTCACCCTGTCAAATACCAATTTCCTGTTTCGCACATCTATGTCCATGCCGACTATCGTGTTCACGGCGACTATTCCGTCTGCTCCGGCTCCCTCTGCCGAGAGGGCAAGCGGAACGATATCTTCGACATTGGGGGTGAGCTTTGCCAGGATGCACTTGCCGCCGAGCACTTCACTCGCCCGCCTCACATATTTCTCGACGAGTTCGGGATCTCTGCCAACCGCCATCCCCCCGATATCCACGTTGGGGCACGAGAGGTTGATCTCCACCGCATCGAAGCCTTCCGTCCCCGAGAGCCTCTCGAGGAGGCGCTCATAGTCCTCCCACCCTTCTGCGCCTATAGAAACGATCGGTCTCATTCCACGCTCGACCATTGCGGGCAACTTCTCCGACAGGAACGCCTCGCAGCCGACATTTTCGAGGCCGATGCTGTTCAGAAGACCCGACGGAGTCTCGCGCAGCCTCGCCCCCCTGTTTCCCACCAGAGGCTTGTAGGTAATCGTCTTTGCCACCACACCCCCGAGCACCGCAAGGTCAATTACAGTCTCGTACTCGAGACCGTAACCTGCCGGCCCTGAGGCGAGAAACACAGGGTTTTTGAAAACTGCACTGCCTATAGTGACCTCTACTCCCCTTCCGCTCACCAAGTCCATCCCTCCCAATCTATTTCCTCCGCATCGAACACCGGCCCGTCGCTGCAAACAGTCTTCAGTGTACTCTCTCCGTCTCCTTTCAACGGAACTGTGCAGCCGCGGCAGGCTCCAAGCCCGCAGGCCATTACTGCTTCGAGCGAGGTGTAATGATGCACGAAACGTCCCTTATACATGCCGTCGAGTCCCGCTACGGCATCGCAGAGAGCTCTGACCATCCCTCTCGGACCACAAGAATAAATGTCCCCCTCGGGCAGGGAGTTGTCGAGTACGAGGCTCTTGAAGAGCTCGACCGCATCTCCCTCGAATCCCAACGAACCATCGAGTGTGGCATAGTGACTTTCGATAACTACCTCGTCGAGAATATCCCTCGCTATACCGACAGAACTCGCAGCGCCGTATATCAGAACGGCATTGGAAACACCGGCTGCTGACCATTTTTTTATCGCATAGGCGATTGGGGCGATGCCCGTTCCGCCTGCGATCAAAATCACCGGTCTCTGCGAAGGAGCCGGAAAGGTGCGTCCGCCCAAAGGCCCGAGGATTTTCACCGGCTCTTTAGTTCTCTTCTTTGAAAGTGCCTCCGAGCCTGGACCTACAACCTTTACCAGAATCTCTATGTGCTCATCGTCCTGCCACATAATGCTGAAGGGGCGCAGAAGAAGAGGTGTCGTGTTCTCCACTGCACGAATCGAGATGAATCCGCCCGGTTCAGTATCGGGGAAACCCGCAGGCCTTTTGATGGAAATGACGTGGGTGTCCGGATAGAGTGCGCGATTATCGAGAATCTCCGTTAGAAAGATGCCCCTGCCCGCCGAACTCAATCATTACCTCCAGTGATCGCAGTGGAGTCTCTCCTACCGCCCGCCTTGGACAAATCAGTGGTGTCCGGAGCAGCGCTCGAAGAATCCGCAGCACCTCCAATGCATTTCAACGAATCGGCTGTACCTTCGGTGCCTTTAACCGGCGTCCCGGTACGGCGTCTTTCAGCCGCCGCACCGGCAGCAGAGCCAGTTGTATCCGCGAGCACTGAATCGACGAACGAGGCGAGCGAGTCGCCGAGTCCCTCGTACCCAAGGGCCTTTATCTCTTCAACCGCGCCGAGTGCCTGCTGGGTTCTCGGGAACATCTTTACGAGATCCGCGAATTGGCTCACGGCAGCAGTCGTGTCTTTCAGCTTGTTCACATAAACCCACCCCACGGCGTATGCCGCCTTCGGTGCATATGGAGTGTCAGAAAAGGTGTCAATAACCGCCTTGTAGTTTGCGAGGGCGTGCTCGACCTCATCGAGTTTGGTGAGCTGTATCTCGGCAGCATAGAAGCGTCTTTCGGCTATCTGCTCCCTCGACTGTTTTCCAGTTCTCGACTTCTCCAGCTCCATCAAGCGCTTCAAGCTGTTTGCCTTTTGAAGGGCGATCGAAGCAAAATCGGAACTCGGCGCTTCCTTC
>QNBZ01000308.1 GCA_003644295.1 Planctomycetota bacterium | reverse complement strand
CGGCTCTTTTCAGGACGCTCACAAATCACTACCTTGATGGGAAACAGAATTCTCTAGATCCAAAGAACGGAGTCTGAAAAATGACTTACACACAGCGTCTTCAATCACTTCTCTGGAGCATGATTCTAACGATGACAATACCTTGTGTGGCGTTTGGCGCACCGCCCGCGCCGGTGCCCCCCGTTCCTTCCCCTCAGCAGCGGGCATGGCAGGCGATGGAGATGACCGGGTTTATCCACTTCACGGTTAATACGTTCACTGACCGGGAATGGGGCGACGGCACAGAGGATCCCGCCACATTCAATCCAAGCGCGCTGGACACGCGCCAGTGGGCCCGGGTTGCACGCGACGCGGGGATCAAAATGCTGATTCTTACCGCGAAACATCACGACGGTTTTTGTCTGTGGCCGAGCAAATATACCGAGCATTCGGTCAAAAGCAGCCCCTGGAAAGAGGGGAAAGGGGACGTTGTCAGAGAGCTGTCGGACGCGTGCCGAGAATACGGCCTCAAATTTGGAATTTATCTCTCACCTTGGGATCGTCATGAGAGATGCTATGGAAATTCGCCCGTCTACAACGAGTATTTCCGAAACCAGCTGCGTGAGCTTTTGACAAATTACGGACCCATTGCAGAGGTCTGGTTTGACGGTGCTTGCGGAGAAGGGCCGAATGGGAAAAGACAGGTTTATGATTGGCCCTCCTATTACAAAGTCGTACGAGAGTGTCAGCCGAATGCGCTGATTTTCGGATGCGGTCCGGATATTCGTTGGTGCGGAAATGAAAGAGGTTATGCGTCCGAAACGGAATGGTCGGTTCAGCCGATAACCGATGATATGAAGGAGCTGCGTTGGGTCGAGCTTCATCGTACTTACGTCGACGGGAGCGGGCAAAAGCTCGCGGATCAGATGATCAGAGACGAAAAAACCGAGAACTGCATCTGGTATCCCGCCGAGTGCGACGTCTCGATCCGGCCCGGTTGGTTTTACCATCCGAAAGAGGATGATCGCGTCCATTCCCTCGATCATCTTTTGGATATTTATTATAAATCAGTCGGCAGAAACGGCGTTCTGCTTTTGAATTTACCGCCCGACCGTCGCGGTTTGATCCATGAGAATGATGTGAAACGTCTCCAGGAATTCCGCGCTGTTTTGGACAAGACGTTTCAAAACAACGTAGCAGAAGGGAAGAGTGCGAAGGCGAGCAACGTTCGAGAGAACAGCGACATATACTCCCCCGACAACGTCCTCGACGGTGACTCTTCGACCTACTGGGTGACCGATGACGATGTCAATACCGGCTGGATTGAGATCGACCTGGAAAAGGAAAGATCTTTCGACGTTGCCATGATTCAAGAGTCCATTGGACTTGGGCAGCGAGTGATGGATTTCGTCGTTGAAGCGAAAACACCGGATGGCTGGCAAACGCTTGCCGAGGGAACCACGATCGGACACAAGCGCTTGCTGCGCTTCCCGCCGGTCACCGCGTCGAAAGTCCGCCTCAAGATCACCGGGTCGCGCGCCTGTCCCGTCATCCACACGGTTGGCCTGTTCAAAAGGCCTGAGATGTAGGCGGGAGGCATCGGGAATCCCCTTCCATAGAATTGGATACTACAGCACATGCCGGGCACAAACAGAATTCTCGGAAGATGCGGGAGTCCACCTCCCAAACGAGCGAAACGTGCGAACACGAAACCTCCTCTTTGCCTTGCGGCCGAGCGTGCAAATCGTACAATAGGGACTCAATAGATGAGAATCGGCGAGGGGTGTGAGCCCACCCGATATTGGTTAAAAGAGGAGAACAACCATGACAGAACAGAAGTTGCATCGACGACGATTCATCGAGACAGGTGCGTTGGCGGCAGCGGGAACGGCGATCGCCGGACAGAAAACGGCAGACGGTTCCACACTTAAGAAAGTCCCCGCCGGAAAGGTCGGCCTGATTCTCTACACGGTGCGGGATCACATGGAAACGGCCGAAGACACTGCTCGGACTTTGGCTCGTGTGAAAGAGATCGGTTATGACACAATCGAGCTCGCAGGATTCGGTCCGCTGAAACCGGCGGAGTGGGCGAAATTGCTCGACAAAAACGAGTTGAACGCAGTCGCCGCGCATACCGGCTGGGAGGCGCTCGAACAAGACACGCGCAGAGTTGTCGACGAAAACAAAGCGCTCGGAATCGAACATCTCGTTGTCAGCAGCATGCCCGGCAAATTCCGCAGCGCCGAGGGCTACGAGAGATTTGCGAAACTCGGCTCCGAAAAAGGAGAGGAGTTGGCGCAATACGGAATGACGTTTAGCTATCACAACCACAGTTTCGAATTTACTCATTTCAACGGAAAACCGGGTCAGCAGATTCTTGTGGAGGCCAGCGACCCGAAATACTTTAATTTCGAGATCGACGTTTACTGGGTTCAACACGGTGGCGGAGACCCGGCGGCGTGGATTCGGAAGATTGCAGGACGTGCGCCAACGGTTCATGTAAAAGACATGGTTATTTTAGACGGGAAACAGGCGTTCGCCGAAGTGGGCGAAGGGAATCTGAACTGGCCGGGGATTTTAGAGGCGTGCCAAGAAGCCGAGGCCAAGTATCTTCTCGTTGAACAAGATACGTGTCAGCGTGATTCGTTCGAGAGTGCGGCAATCAGTCTCAGAAATATGAAGAAATGGGGTTTGAGCTAGAATTTGTTACAGAGTGCTCGTCCAGGAGTTCACAAAATACACGCTT
>QNBZ01000307.1 GCA_003644295.1 Planctomycetota bacterium | reverse complement strand
GAGGGATTTAACGTCAGCCGAAGACGCTTTGGATGACGTCCGTAAAAGATGGGGTTTCACAGACCTTGAAGAGCATGATTTCCAACACACAATTACTCTGAAATTGAATAAACTGGAGATTGAGAGGGATGACCGACTTTTGGAAATGAATCAGATTAAGGCAAATATAGAGACTCTTAAGAGGCAGGCGACTGGCCCTGTTAACGAGCAGGTCGAGCATCAGATAGAAAGCGACCCCGTTATGCTTTCGCTTGCCCAGCAGCTTGCCTTTCAGAAGGCGGAGCTTGCCGCTCGGCTTACAAAGTTGGGAGAGAATCACAGAGCGGTGCGAGAGATGCGCGAATTGATAAGCAAAACGCTCAAAGAAAGACAAGTAAGAAAGGCCGAAATTGCAGAACAAACCCGTCAATCGAATCTTAAAAACGCCCAGGATACGATGGTAATATTGCAGAGTCGGCTTGAGGAATTAGAAAAACTGGTGCAAGAGGCGGCAGCAAAGAAGAGGGACCTTGACATCGCACGTGTACAATATGAACAGCGGGTAAGCATAAGAGATGAGAGAAAAGACCGGCTCGAGGAGACCAAGTCTGCAATCGAGGCGTTGAAGGTATTGTACGACGCACCCGAAACACCTAAGGTGCAGTCTATGGGCCATGCGCCGGTACCACTGGAAGTAAGTTCTCCGAAATGGCAGATTTATTTCCCCGGCGGAACTGTATTGGGTCTTATGCTTGGCGTAGGGCTTGCCTTCCTTATTGAATTGCTCAACGACCTCGTGCGGACGCCGATAGACGTCGTCAGGTATTTGAATGTTCCGTTGTTGGGAGTTATTCCTGATGCCGCCGAAGATGAACAGCTTCTGGGCGTTGACCGCTGCCTGATTGTTCGCCAGGCTCCTTATTCTATTGTAAGCGAGGCATACAGACGATTTCGGGCCAACTTAAAACTTTCCGGCGCCGTTGAGGCGTCAAAATCGTTGCTCATTACCAGCGGAATGGCTGGCGACGGCAAAACCTCTTTGGCGGTTAATCTTGCAACAACCTTTGTTGCTGAAAATAAAAAAGTGCTGCTTATAGACGCCAACTTCTGGCGACCGAGCTTATACGAGATATTTCCAAGACCACAGGCTGCCAACGACAAGGATGAGCCATTCGGATTAAGCACTATGCTTGCCGGATTATGTGGTTATCAGGAAATTATAAGGCCGAGCGGAATCGAGGGCTTTGACGTTATCGGTTCAGGGCCGTTGCCTTCAAATCCTGCCGAGTTGCTCGGCGGAGCACAGATGGAACAATTACTTAAACATCAGCGAGAGAGCTACGATTATGTCATAGTTGACGGCCCGCCGGTGCTGTTGGTAGGCGATACAAAGGTGCTGGCAAAACTTGTTGACGCAACAATTCTGGTGTTCAATGCTGGTGCCACCAGGAGAGGTGCCGCTCAAAGAACCATCAGGGAGTTGAGGGAAGTCAACGCAACGATTGTTGGCTGTGTCCTGCTGGCGGTCAGGGCTATGAAAGGCGGCTATTTCCACGAACAGTTCAGGTCCTATCAAGAATACCAGAAGCCGCAGCTTGCACACTCAATCTAACCACATACGTTTGCGAAAGGTAATTTGATGGAAAAGTTTTTAGTAACCGGCGGAGCTGGTTTCATCGGGTCGAATATCTGTAGAAAACTCACCTCGCAGGGCTGTTTCGTAAGGGTTGTTGACAATCTGCTCACCGGCAAAAGAAGCAATCTTGCTGGCATTGTAGATAAGATTGAATTTATAGAAGCTGATATGGGTGATGAGCAAATCGCCCGCTCAGCTATGAAGGATATCGATGTTGTTTTGCATCAGGGCGCTTTGCCGTCGGTTCCGCGCAGCGTTGACGACCCTGCCGCCACGCATAAACATTGTGTCGATGCAACTTTCACTCTTCTTTTAGCTGCTCGTGATGCCGGAATTAAACGTTTTGTTTTCGCTGCAAGCTCTTCAGCTTACGGCGATACCCCGACTTTGCCGAAGATTGAAACAATGTTTGCTCATCCGCTTTCGCCTTACGCCGTCGCCAAACTGGTCGGCGAATACTATTGTTCAGTTTTTTATAAGGTTTTTGGCCTGGAGACTATTTCGCTGCGTTATTTTAACGTTTTTGGCCCGCATCAGGACCCGAGTAGCCAGTATGCCGCTGCCATACCGGCTTTTGTAACGGCTATATTGAAGGATGAGCCGCCGATTGTTTACGGCGACGGTGAACAGAGCCGTGATTTCACTTATATTGATAATGTTGTCGAGGCCAATTTGCTTGCCGCGCGGGCCGAGAAAACCACCGGCGAAGTTATAAATATCGCCTGCGGCGAAGCTGTAACTGTTAATGAAATTATTGGTATGATTAACGGTATTGTCGGCAAAGATATTAAGCCGAAATACGAGCTGCCGCGTCCCGGCGATGTGAAACATTCCCTCGCCGACATTACGCTGGCCGAGAAAACCATCGGCTTCAAACCGATTGTCCCATTCAAACAGGGCCTCGAGTTAGCGATAGATTGGTACCGTGATAATCTTTTATAGATATTAATACTACAGCGCAACATAGTCAGGGCTTGCTGAATAACTTGGAAGTTGTTGTTTCACAATGCGATGTGTTTGGTTTATGATATAGCAAGTGAACGGAATTCAAATCAGCGAAAACACTTACACTTGGAGTACACGGATGTATTGCAAAAACAATCCTAATCAGTTG
>QNBZ01000306.1 GCA_003644295.1 Planctomycetota bacterium | reverse complement strand
TTTGCCGATATCAAATCCCTTTGGCCCGGTTGCTGTTTCTGCACCGCCTGCAATCTTTATCTGCATATGCTTCTTATTAGCTCCCATTGACAGCAATTTTTCCACCAGAATCTTCATTCCGGTATCTGCGAACATAAACGGCTTTTCTTTTGCTCGCTGGGGGTCCAGTTTTGAATCGGGAAGCTGGTAATGCAGCATCCCTCCGATTTGCGTTGCCTGGTCATAAAGACAGACAGCAATACAAGAACCCAGGGAATACGTTGCTATAACATCCGCCTGATCATTGGATACTTTCGCGTCTGATACATCTACTATTATCTTTGTTTTCAGCATATATAAATCCTTGTATTAGGGTTTCATGTAAATAGTCGGCTGGATGTATTTAAATTTATGCTCAATGCCGGTCAATGATTCCGAATGACCGGTAAATAAAATCCCTCCTGAATCCAACAGATCCCAAAAGCGGTTTATCAAGCTTGCCTGCGTCGTCTTATCAAAATATATCATTACATTTCTACAGAAGATAAAGTCCAGCGGGCCTTTAATCGGCCAATCATTCATCAGATTCAAATAGCTGAAAATTACAGCATCTCTAAGTTGCCTGCTTACTTCGAGTACTTTTTGGCCGTTTGAACGATGCGGCACCAGATACTTTTGCTTTTGAAGTGACGGAACAGGCTTGACCCTTTCAGCGTCATAGAGTCCTGTCTTGGCAATCTCAAGCATGCTTGTAGAGATATCCGTAGCCAGGACTTTTACATCCCATCGTCCCCGGCCCTGGATGGCGTCAAGCAAGACTATAGCTATCGAATATGGTTCTTCTCCGGATGAGCAACCTGCGCTCCAAACTCTTATTTTGTAATTGTGCAGTTTTCTCTTTCTATCCAGCAGCAACTGCAGGAATTTATTTTGTATGAATTCAAAATGCTGCGGCTCGCGGAAAAAGCTTGTCAGATTAGTGCTGAGTGAGTCGATGAGTATTGAAAGTTCATTTCCGGTTTTATCTTCAAGGACGTTCTGCATATATTCCGAAAATGTTCTGAATTTGCCCAGACGAAGTCTTTTTGCCAGCCGTGCGCGTACAAGTTCTTTCTTCCCGTCATGCAGATTGATACCGCAATGGTCGTAGACCAGGTTGCTAATCTTGCGAAAGTCTCTTTCAGTTAATTCAATACTATGTATAGTTAATGTTTCCACGTATATAGTTCCAAGAAAAAGTTAGCCTTGAGCCAGTTCCATTAAGCCGGGGATGTCAAGAATTAAACTGACCTTTCCATCGCCCATAATCGCTCCGCCGGAGATACCTTTTGCTTTGCCTAGACCTTCCCCAAGACTCTTTATAACTACCTGCTGCTGGCCCAGCAACTCATCTACCAGCAGGCAGCATTTTTTACCATCTTCTTCAACTATAACCAGCAGTGACTCGGTCGGGTCTTCTGTGATTGGGACAGTACCAAATAACTTGTACAGGCGAACCAGAGGCAAAAGTTTGCCTCGCACCGTTACTATTTCGCCGCGATTTTGAACAGATGAAAGCTGGCTTCTGTTTGGCTTTAGACTGCGTACTATTGAGTTTATTGGAATAATGTAACGGTCATCACCTATCTTTACGATTTGGCCGTCAATTATCGCCAGGGTCAACGGCATACGAATTGTAAAGATAGTTCCCTTACCTTTTATCGAATTGATGTCAATTTTGCCCCGCAGAGATTCGACGTTCTTTCTGACAATATCCATCCCCACGCCTCGGCCTGAAACACTTGTTATCTTCTGAGCAGTTGAAAGGCCGGCGTGAAAAATCAGTTTGTAAATTTCTTCATCGCTTAAATCCTGGCCTGCCTCGACAATACCATTATCAATTGCTTTTTTCAGGATACGTTCTTTGTCAAGCCCCTTTCCATCGTCTTGGATTTCAATAACGATATTACCTGCCTGGTGGAATGCCCGAAGTTCTATTTGGCCGATCGGATTTTTACCAGCTTCTAAACGCTCCTGTTGCGATTCGATACCATGGTCAACCGAGTTGCGCACCATATGAACGAGAGGGTCAGCGATTTTGTCAACTATGTTGCGGTCGAGCTCTGTTTCATCGCCTTGAGTACTAAAATTTATTTTTTTGTCTGCTTTATGCGAGAGGTCCCGAACCAGCCTGGCCATCTTCTGGAATACGCCGGCAATCGGAACCATCCGCATCGACATTGACAACTCCTGTAGTTCACGAACGATTTTGCTTTGGTGTGCAACTTTACGGCCCAATTCGTGCTCAGATGCTAATTTTATATTTGCTTCTTCGGCGACCATCAATTGAGCTGTCACTAACTCACCGACCATATTTATCAAATTATCGAGACGAGCGGTGCTTACTTTTATCTTCTCATCACTGGTGTGAGTTTTTATTTTTACACTTTTCTGAGAAGCAGTATATTTAGGTTTGGCCTTATCTTTAGCTGCCAGGATTTCATCAAGCTTTTTATCACTTTTTTGCCCATGTGGTGTATCAAGAGAATCAGCAAGGTTTTGGCCTTGAGCTGATGATTTTAATTTTTCCAGTAACTGTGGCAGATTTTCCTGCACATCCACGGCACTGCCAGACTCTACTGACTCCTTTAAGCCGGCAATCATCTTTTTGAGCATATCGATTGATTCAAAAACAACATCCATACTTTCGCCAGACAACATCAGCTCGTCCTTGCGGGCAAGATCAAGCAGATTTTCGGCTGAGTGTGCGAGCGAGCC
>QNBZ01000305.1 GCA_003644295.1 Planctomycetota bacterium | reverse complement strand
ATCGGGAAAACCCATATCAAGATACTGGGGTGCTGGTCTGTCCGTCGCAAGCAGGTCAAGGTCCGGAATAACCGAGACCGCCGGGGATTTTTTGCTGCTCAAAATGGCTGTCGGCGAACGAGAATTATGATCGCCTGTAAACTGATTCCCACTTCTTTTTATATTTGGAAGCCAATGGAAACAATCCCGGCATGCAATCCAGGCAGAAGATTCCGCCGGGAGATACTTGAATCTTAAGCCTATTCTGGAAAGCTTTGTCTGGGCACGAACAAAAATCTCAATACGAAACTTTTGGTATTGCCTCATGATATTGGTAAAGAATAACGATAAAATTGGGCATATTGGCGTCTTTTTGCCGATATATTATGGCAAAAATTACCATAGATAGCAAGGAGGCCTATTATGCTTGACAAACAGAATGTCAAGGATGGAAAAGACAAATCGGTTGAACTTTCCTTATCGTTTTTTGCCTGTCCCAATCCGGACTGTGCTGACTTCAATACTTCTTATATGGAACGACTCAATGGCACAATAAGAGGACAACAAGCTCGATTGATAAGACGTACTCGCAGTGGCTCTCATCGTCAGGAGTTGCTGCAATATTCGATATGGCTGTGGCGTGATTTGTACAACTGGACAAGGGTGCATTACTCGTTGCTGGACGAAACACCGGCGCTGGCGTTGTCTCTGACGAACGAGGTTTGGACTGTTTTGAAATATATTTTGCATCCGGTTCATGTCAGTTACCTTCAACGGATGTTCCAGCTTTAGGCTATAGGTTATCCACACCGTAACCATCTTATAAATCAAGGAGTTACGCGGTTCTCGGGCAGCTTCTTTCTAGTGGCTACACGGGTGCCTTTGCAAGGCAAAACATCGGGCAAACGAACCGATGCGGCCTTGAGCAATTCCTTCACGGACGAACGCGGCTGAGGGATTTTATTGCAGCGAGGCTCGTCATTTACCAGCATTTCCGTCGCACACAGTGTCGTCAGTTCATGAATCCCTTCGGCTACTGTAAGATTTATCTGGTTCCAGCGATTAGCCAATTCCTGCACAATCCGATACGCCAGCATCACCACAAAAACATGGCCCCGAGTGCGGCCGGCCAAGCGAACATTCACAGGACGCATCTCCAATTGCACCGTCTTGCTCGTACGAAAAGCCCATTCTACTTGAGCAAGGTCTTTATAACGTGAATGAATCGTCTCTTTACTGGCAGCCTTCTTGTTCAAGTCTGTTTTGAGTACATAACAACCATCCAGTTTTTCTATCTCAGCCAAAACCTCCTGATCTGTCGTAAGGGAGATCTTTCGATCAGAGGCAGCTACCGCCTTGGCCCATTTTGAAACCTTCAGTTTTTCACAGCAGTCATTAACTTTTCGCAATGCAACAGCTTCGCTTGCACGTGGATGCTCGGTAAGGTACTCGTTTTGTTTTTTTACCATCTGACGCAACAAGCCCAATTTGCTATCGCGTGATTGACGTATTTCAATCGACCTTTCAGGATTACGCCGAAGAATATAGCGAATGCCATCATCAGTTTTTATCTCGGCAAGTCGCTGGTCAAACAGAGTCATCTGAATAACACCTTGATTAATAAGCGATTCGATCTGTGGCTTGGTGATGGCTGTGATATAATGAAATCCGTGTTCTGTAATATCCTCAACCTGCTGATTTTTGATCATTCCACGGTCACCAACAAAGGTAATATCACCACCACCAAAACGCTGAGCAACTTTCTGTATTTGTGATGCAACGGTAGCGGTATCTTGTGTGTTCCCCACGAAAACTTCAATAGAAAGAGGCTTGCCTGCTTCATCGCATAACAGGCCAATAACAATTTGACGCTTGCCCTTCTTGCCGTCACGATTATAACCAAAGGCCGACAATTCATTATATTGACCTTCCAGATAACTGCTGGTTACATCATACAAATACAACCCAGGTTTCTTCTTGCGGTATGATGATTTGAAAAGACGATCTTCAATTTTTGACTGGTTCTCGTCAAGCCAATCCAGATTCTCATACAAGTCATCCTCGTTGAATGGCTCCAGTCCCAAAATATCACATGCCGCATGACTGCCGGCTAACCGCACCGCTGAAAGCCGTGAACCCTGATCGATTACACGCGCAATTACCTGCCAGAGTGCCCGCTTGCCTTGTCGTGAATTCCCCAACGCCTCAGTAATGCCCAATTGCTTGGCTATATCGAAGATTAACCAAACCGCCCCAACGGAGAGCCCCTGCCGCAACGAGACTGCTTCGGTAACGGAGATAAGCTGCGAGAGATCCTTTTTGTGCTTGAGCGCCAGCCGCATAGCTTCAATTTCTTCTTCACTGCAACCAGAGAGATTGGCAATGGTGCGATGCTTGACTTTTCCATCCTCACGATAAGTTTCCCGCAGCAGGTAGCAGGTGTATTTACCTCGGCTGTTTGTTTTTTCGATATACACAGTGGCTACTATAATAACCATAATAGCAACCATGTCAAGAGAAAAATGAGAAAAAAATAAATATTTTACTGGCTACACATTTTAGCCAAAAAACACCCTAACCTCAGCTATAAAAAGAGGTTAGCTAAAAACGAGGGGTGGAACATCCGTTCTAACAAAAGCGAGAAAGATCAAAGGTGTCATTCTGAGCCCTTCGCTTCGCTCAAGTACAGGCTCCGCGAAGAATCTCAACCTTTTGGTTGCATTCGAGACCCTTCGCTGCGATCAGGGTGACAATTTATTCATTTT
>QNBZ01000304.1 GCA_003644295.1 Planctomycetota bacterium | reverse complement strand
CAGAATATCACCGAATTTCCTGCCATCAATAGTGGTCTCAAGGACATTCTCCGCTCCATTATCTGCCTGGCACGCCAATGCGTAGTCGGCCAAAGCATGCGCCGCCGCTACGAAGTCGTCGCTTTTGGCTACGAAGTCGGTCTCACAGCAAAGTGTTGCCATAGCAGCCACCCTGCCGTCGGCGCTTGTCTTGCTGACAACTATTCCTTCTGACGTTTCCCGCTCGGCACGCTTGGCCAAAGTCGCAAGTCCTTTTTTTCTCAGTATTCCCATAGCCCGCTCAGCGTCGCCGTCGGCTTCCTGAAGCGCCTTTTTGCAGTCCATCATCCCTTGTCCGCTCATCTTACGCAGTTTCATAACCATTGAAGCTGAAATTTCCGCCATCTTAAAAACTCCTACTTAGTTGCGTGTTTATGTATGCTGTATTGCTGTGCCAACCGGCGGTGAAACCGCCTGCTAAATACTAACAACTAAATGCTATTTTCTATGGTTGCTCTGATACTTCTTGTTTGGTTTCGCTTTTCTGCGTAACCGGCTCAGTGTCTTTAGTCGGCCCTTCTCTGACAGGTGTCGTTTTATCTTCGTTCGCACGGGCCAGTGCCGGCCTTCTCGAGCGAACTCGCTTGGGCTGCTGTTCCTGCCGCTGAGGAGCTGATGCCATTGTTTTGCCGATAGCTACCGCATTGGCCAACTCGTTAAGTATCAAATCAATCGCCCTGATGGAGTCGTCATTTGCCGGTATCGCCACGTCCACCGTATCCGGGTCTGAATCCGTATCAATAAGTCCGACCGTCGCTATCCCCAGCTTTCTGGCCTCGCGCAAAGCAAGATATTCCTTCTTCACATCGACAGCAACAACGACGCCCGGCAAACGAGACATCCTGCGGACACCCCCAAGGTTGCTTTTTATCTTTCGCATTTCGCGTTTCAGGCGAGAAGCTCGCTTCTTACTCTCGCTCTGGAGCGTTCCGTTTTCCTGCATTGCCTCCAACTGTTCCAATCTCTGTAGTTGGGAGCGTATGGTTCTAAAGTTGGTAAGCATTCCCCCGAGCCATCGCTGCGAAACATAGTGCATCCCGCACTTATCAGCAACTGTCTCGACCACCTTTTGCGCCTGACGCTTGGTGCCTACGAAGATAACATCCTTGCCGGAAGAGACCGCTTCGACAATGAGTTTTTTGGCAATCAGTAAGCCCGTCAGCGTCTTTTTAACATCAATAATATGGATTTTGCCGCGCTTTGCGAAAATAAACGGTGCCATTTTGGGATTCCATCTGCTTACGCCGTGCCCAAAATGCACCCCTGCATTAATTAGTTCACGAGCCAACTCTTTAGCCACAAAAAACCTCCAAACACTTTTCAGCATTCGTTCTCTGCCTACCGTGCAGACAACTAAAACCAGAAAACTAATGCAAACCGCACAATATGTCAAGAATTTTTGTTAAATCGGCATTTTTATTATACCACCGCAAAAAACCACCAAACTGTTCACTCGCAGAAGCTTACTACCACAGCTTCTGGAAGGCAGGCGGATAACGAAAGTGTTGTGTGGAAATACTAATGTCAATATCGGGCCTCGAATGCCGAGTATCTAATACCAGACCGTAATTATAAGATTCGGCTCGATTTTCTTGCCTACGACATCGCCGGTTACAATATCTGTTCGTTTTATCGTGATGCCCGGATTATCCCTCAGCCAATTGTTGATTTGCTCGTTCAGGAAATCTATAGCGCCGGCGTGTAGCTTCGTAAAAAAAGTTTTAACGCCTGTAATGCGGTCGGGTGAGGAAACCATTTTCTCTGTCGGCTTTTTTGTAACTGGCCTCGGCGCCGTTGCAGTATCATCGCCGCCTAAACTCAAGGGAGAATGTGAAATTTTTGTATTGCTTGTGTCTTCACCGTCAAAAGGAATCGGCTTATCAGTGTCCTCATCAAGCCGAATCGGCTCATCCGATTCTTGATTTGCAGATGTATTGCTATTGTCGAAATCGCCCATAAACAATCCTCCGCTAAAATAGAAAGTGAAGTAATCGCTTGTAAACTGTTTTTCTTATTTGCAGGGCTCAACCACGATATTACCGGCTTCAATAGATTTGTTGTTCGCGGGCTTTTCGAGATTTTCGACTTTCCTTTTGGCAACGCTCTCGGCGTCCGGCGTGTCCGGCAGCCAGTCAAGCCAGAGATGGTCCGCCAAATACCCCGGCGTTCCGCCGTCGTGAACGGCCATAAAGAACCATCGGCCTGCCAGCCCTGAGCTGTCGCTGGTACATTTCCCTGCGAGCCAGGCATACCTGCCGTCCACTTTCATATACACCACGTTAGCACAAGTTTTTTTGCCTTCACCATCCGGTTGGCAGCAGAAAGAGCCGCCAATGGCACGGCTGTTTTTTGCACCAGCCGCCGTGAAGTCAATCCAGACGGATGCATCATCGCCGGAAACTTTTACTTTGCCGCTAACATTATTCTTTCCCTGCTTTGAGAATGCCGGTATGGACATCATTAGTAAGAATATGACCAGCAGTGAAATAGTTTTTCGGAAATGCATAACGAATCCTCGTTCTTTAATGCCGTCTTGACGGGTTTCCAACATCTGTTACTTTTACTTTATCGCCCAAACGCCATCATCGAGTTTAACATTATATTGAATCAAGCCCTGAAATGCAAGCTTATAATAAAAGTTTACCGCAATTTCCCGCAGAGCAATGCAAAAATCAGCTTTTTTCAGTTTTCCTGCGGGGCGTTGATT
>QNBZ01000303.1 GCA_003644295.1 Planctomycetota bacterium | reverse complement strand
TCGTAAATATCAGCCATTGAGCGGAACAGCATTTTGTCTTGCTCGGCATAAGAGTTAATCAGCGAATAAATGGCCTTGACATCCGGGATTTTAGCAATCCGTACTTTCATAGCATTTTCGTATTGCGCACAGCATTGTCATTTCTGCGAAAGCAGGAATCTACAACCTATCCGTTCTCAACAGTATAACTATTCATCTGAAAAGTCAAAAGTAAAAAAGGCCGTGAGCGCAATGCTAACGGCCCTAATCATAAATCATTCCGAGCGCAGCCGAGGTCGGATATCCGCCAAGGCGTAAAGTAACCAAAACTCATACCTGCGTGGGCGGTTACTGATTTTTTTATCTGTTCACCATTTCTTTGAGCGTTTGGTATCCGTAATGCGTGATAAGATTGTCAAGCAACACAATGGCTGTGTAGTTTTCGGCAACCGGCCAGATACGACCTACAATCGTGGCGTCACGTCTGGTGATAGCGGCCAACTGCTTATTCTCCAAAGTGTACTTGTCAATTGTCTTCTGTGGTTTGTCAATAGTTGGCGTCGGCTTGACTGCGAGCCGGACAACAATCGGCTGGCCGGTAGAAAGGCCGCCTGTGATACCGCCGGCATTATTTGATTGAAAAACAACCTTGCCGTTTTTGGCGCACATCTGGTCGTTGTTCTCGCTGCCGGTCATATCTTTAACTGCAAGGCCAGCGCCGACCTCGACAGCTTTGACGGCACCGATGCCGAGCATCCTGCCCAGTTCGGCATCGAGTTTATGAAAGACCGGTTCGCCGAGGCCTGCGGGAACGCCGGTTACAACGACTTCAACTACGCCGCCGCAGGAATCGCCGGTACTGCTGATTTTATTGGAGGCCGCAACCATTTCCTGTGCGGCATCGATATCAGGGCAGTTCAGTATGTGATGAACACCATATTTGCCTTTGATTTCAGTTGGGTCCATTTTGGGACTCTGAGCGCGGATAGCTTCAATTTCCTGCTCAATTTCAGCTAATACTTTGGCCTTTTGCAGAAATCGCATATCCATCGTAATTCGGCCTTTGATGTAAATCTGCTGGTAGAACGGGTCGTAATCCCGCCGCATTTTTTTGTACCGCTCGGTGTATTCAAACGCTTTGTCTTCAGTAACATTTGGGCATCGGACGCCGGCGACTTCTTTTATGTAGGAAAACACTTCGATGCTGCATTTTCTGAGGATTTTTTTTGCAACGTAACCAGCAGCGACAATGGTGGATGTATAACGTCCGCTGAACAAGCCCGCACCGATGGCATCGTCGTCGGGGCCGTATTTAATGAATGAAGCATAGGATGCGTGGCCGGGCCGGGGCGTGCGGTTGGTATCCTGATATTGCTTGATGTGAATGAAATGACGGTCAAGGTTTGGAATCAAAATCGAAAGCGGTGTGCCGTTAGTATGGTTTTTGTTCCCGGCTTTTTCTACGGTGTCGGCTGCGTTTAAGCCGGAGTAGATAATCGGAAGGTCCGGCTCTTTTCGAGGGCTGCTTAATTCATCGGAGCCCGGCTTTCGCAAAAGCAGGTCTCCGTAAATTTCCTGCTCAGTTAGTAGCATCCCCGGCGGACAGCCCTGTATTACAGATGTTAGGCCCTCCTGATAAGAACCGCCGGCAATGGTTACCTGAAACATACGTCCTACGTGACAGCCAATCATTTTTATTCTCCTACTAAAAATTTTCCCGGTTTTATGATATTTGTTATCCGTTGTCAACCCTTGTGATGACCTGTTTCAGAAGGATGTTTGGCTGTAATAATAATTCAAGTTAATTCAGGCCGGTATTTTTTACGGCAAATCCAACCCGTCGCAGGCAGACCAAAGGAAAACCTGAAACGGCTCTAATTAACTGAAATTGATATAAGAAGGGACTTTAGGATAGGTTACAGTCCTCTTTGCGTCTGTCATTGATATAACGGCTGAAAATTTGTCAGAAGACAAGAAACATTTTTGCCGGTGGGAATTCAACCAAAATGTAAAGATAAAAAGTGAAAACTCAGAGATGAAAATTGAAATTTAAGGTAATTTGCGAGTGATTTTTTTGGGGCATATCGGGTTTTTGGTGAACTACTGTGGGTTTTTATCAACCATAGGCGCAGTGTTAAAAAAAACTGGGGTAAAAAACACCCGAAACTAACGGAAATTGACAAAAAATGCATGCCTTTTGAACGAAAATGAACCCCAAGAAACGCCTTTTGTACCACTTTTTAATAGTTCCCTGCGCAAATGGTCGACCATTTGCGCAGGTATATTCTCGATTCCGCCTACGGCGGACAAGGCTCGATGCTTGATTCTTGATGCCTGTCATTCTGAACGAAGTGAAGAATCTCAACAGGGCCATTGCGAGACCTGAAAGGTCGTGGCAATCTTTGTTTTTACCCTCCTCCGAAGCCAGATTCATAAGCAATAACTTCTTGCGCTTTTACCGCAGATTCATATAATCGCAAAGAGAGTAAAGATACTTGCAAAAGCTGACAAAACAAATCTGCAAGAAGAAAATAAAGTCGTTTGCTTAATAAACCTATCACTTGAATTAAGACAGGCAATCGTTAAAATGGTGCGGCAGGGAAAAATTAAAGATAAAGAATTGCTTTGTTGAAAACTTCTGCTTCGTTCATCTCTGAAAGCGTGTTTTATGTCAAATATATTTTTAAGTTGTTCATCTGATTATCTTTATGGTTTTCACCCAAGTCATCTCTTCGCCGTCAAAAGCGGCATGAGTTTCTTCCGGCAATCT
>QNBZ01000302.1 GCA_003644295.1 Planctomycetota bacterium | reverse complement strand
GTGCAGAGCGCATCTTTTGGCGCTGAGCAAATTAGAGCGGGACAGAGAACTGCTCTATAATCTGGGCAACGGCAGAGGTTATTCGGTCAGGGAGGTAATTGAGACGGTAAAAAAGGTTACCGGTAGGGATTTTAGAGTTGTTGAGACAGAGCGTCGTAAGGGAGACCCGCCAGTACTAACGTCTGACGCTACAAAAGCAGAGACCGAACTTGGCTGGAAAACCGAATTTGCCGAGCTTGAAAAAATAGTGGAAACAGCATGGCAATGGCACCAAAACCACCCAAATGGTTATGAGGATTAAAAAATGAGGGAAATCTTTGTTGGCATCGACCTTGGTGGAACCAATATCAAGATTGGATGTTTCGATACCAGCTTGAAGCTGCTTTGTAAAACGGCGGTAGCTACGAAAGCAGATATGGGGGCGGAAGTTGTCGTTGAAAAAATTTGTGAGACAGCCAAAAAACTGCTGGCCGACAATGGCCTGCCTCTCGAAGCGGTTAAGGCCGCTGGTATAGGAGCGCCTGGGCCGTCGAATATCGCCGAAGGTATTATCGTATCAGCGCCGAACCTGCCGAAATTCAGGAATATCCCTCTGCGCAAAATGATTGGCGAACGGCTCGGCAGGCCAATCGTTTTTGAGAATGACGCCAACGCTGCCTGCTGGGGTGAATACGTTGTCGGAGCTGGCAAAGGTGTCAGAAATATGGTTTTTCTTACGCTGGGGACTGGAATAGGCGGAGGAATTATCAGCAACGGAGAACTTGTTCACGGATTTAATGATAACGCCGCCGAATTAGGGCATATAATAATACACCCACAAGGTCGGCTCTGCGGCTGTGGACAAAAGGGATGTGTCGAGGCCTATGCATCGGCAAGTTCGACTGCTGCGAGGGCCGCCGAGGCAATCGAAGCGGGCAGGCAGTCAAGTCTGAAAAAAACGCTTGAGAAGAACGGCGAGATAACGTGCAGGGACGTTTTTGAACACTCCGCAGCCGGCGATACGCTGGCCAAAGAGATTACTGACAGTACTGCGGACGCACTCGGCCTGTTGTGTGTTGATATGCTTCACGTTACAGGGCCGCAGCGGATAGTTTTTGCCGGCGGGATGATAGCGGCGGGGGATTTACTGCTGAATCGGATACGGCATTTCTTCAAACAACACATTTGGTCATTGAAAAAAGAGATGCTGGAGATATGCTTTGCCACGCTCGGCGGTGATGCCGGCGTCATCGGAACAGCGGCGATGGCGCTACGCGACTGGGAGCAAGAGAAATTGTAAATAGATTCAATTGAAGGGAAATCTGAAGGTGTTAAAAGCTAACGCAATTATTGGCCAATCCGGAGGGCCGACTTCGGTGATAAACGCTTCGCTGGCCGGGGTAGTCGAGGCAGCCGGAGAATTTGACGGAATCGGGAAAATTTTAGGTATGCGGTTCGGCATTGAGGGTTTTATGGCTGACAATATTATCGACCTTGGTAAAGAATCGACAGAGGCAATCGAGGGGTTAAAACGCACCCCTTCAAGCGCACTGGGCAGTTGTCGGCATAAGCTGACGGATGCGGAACTGCCGAAAATCCTTGAGGCATTTAAGAAACACAATATCCGCTATGTTTTCCTGATTGGTGGTAACGACACGATGGATACGATTAATCGGATTGAGATTTATGCAAAAGAGCAGAACTATGACCTGACGGGAATCGGAGTTCCGAAAACGGTTGACAACGATTTGTTCGGCACTGACCATACCCCGGGCTTTCCCAGCGCAGCTCGATATATTGCGCTTTCGGTGATGCAGGCCGGTATCTTGGCTCGGGATATGCAGAAGGTTGACCAATTTGTGGTTTTTCAGGCGATTGGCCGTGACTCCGGCTGGCTGACGGCGGCCTCGGCGGCAGGCAAACAAACGCTCGCTGACGCCCCGCATATTCTTTGTTTGCCGGAAAGACCTTTCGAGAAGGAAAAATTTCTTAAAGACGTAAAACGATGTTACGATGAGTTCGGGTTTGTTTCGATTGTTTGTGGCGAAGGAATTACTTACAGCGACGGCAGAGCGGTCTCGGCTTCAGAAACGACCGACAGGTTCAGCAATATCGAGTTCGGAGCGATGGGCGGAGCCAGTGCGGCGACAGTACTGCACAGAATGCTCTCGGACGAATTCGGCTTCAGAGGTGAATTTCAGATTACCGAATCTTTGCCGATGTGCGCCGCTGACAGAGCGACTCAAACGGATGTTGATGAGGCGTATATGTGCGGACGGGCGGCGGTGCAATTGGCAAAAGAGGGGAAAACAGGCCTTATGGTAACCCTAGAAAGGCAAGCTGGAAAAGAATACAAATGCACCACCGGCAGCATAGCTTTAGAAAAGGTTGCAATCAGAGCCAAACCTATGCCGGACGAATTTATCAACGCCGAAGGCAATTTCATAACGGATGCGTTTCTGGATTACGTCCGCCCGCTCATCGGACAGTTACCGCGGTATGTCAAACTGAAATGTAACAGGGTCTGATTTTCAAAAAACTACACTATGAAGAACGAAAAAAAATATGTGAAGTTTGCACTCGTTCGCGAGATGATGGAAACACCAGGGATTATCAGAAACTTCAAATCAACAAATGCCAACGACGTGTCCGAACAAATTAAGCAAACCGGCAAGTTGTTTTTTACCGGTGAAGGTTCGGGACGGATTTTCCCTGCTAAAAACGCGATAGCTCAGGCCAGGAAAGCAGGATTGGATATCACGCTGGAGACGGAAGGGGCATATC
>QNBZ01000301.1 GCA_003644295.1 Planctomycetota bacterium | reverse complement strand
TACTTAAATCGAAAATCTCGACATTGCTTAAAGCTTCGCCTCCCCAAAAATTCAAGCTGCTTCGGTTTTCCAATCTAAAATTAATTTTCCCATTATGAATATTACTCTTGGAATCATCCTTGCCAACAAAACTTTGCACATAAGCGTTATCCCACATTTGGAAACAGGAATCATCATAAGCAATTACTTGTCCGTTTATGGCTCCACCTTCTTGCACAATTAACGAAGTAGTTTTACCCCAAAAATCGTTGCGCTCAATTAAGATTGAATCATTTACGACATTTTGTATTATGTGCTCTTTGCCGTCATTGTATATAATAACCCCAAATAATTTTGACGTTGATAACAAAGCAAAAAAGAGCACAACCAAAAAGATGTTTCGTGAGCAACTCATAACTCTACCTCCTCAAAAATTGTTATTAAGGCCAGACAACTAACGCAGTGGTCTAAAGTTACGACCTATAATAACAGACAAAGACCGTTAAAACAAGCAAGAACTGCAAATTCAACCAGCCGCAGGCGGACTAAACAAAACGACAAACCCGCTGAATCCGCCCAAAGCGGATCTTCGATAAATCGGGGGGCAGATAGAGAATTAGTGGATTAGTGATTAGTGAAACAACCGGCGGCTTACGCCGCTCGGCCCTGTAATTTCAGGCGGCGGACAAGACTTGATACTCGTGTGGCGTCGCCGTGCCGGCGACGGCTAAACAAACCCCCAGTGAAACTGTGGGCTAAATAAAACTACAAACCCCGCCATAGTGATGGCGGGGCTAAACAAAATGGATTCCCGCCTGCGCAGGAATGACAACCCCGTCCCCGCCAGAAGGCAGCGTGTAAACAAAACGACGGAAAATCCACCCACCGCAGGGGTTGGGGCTATATAAAATGATAACCCACAGAATAAATCGGGGGGCTAAAACAAAACAATAAACCCTGCCATAGTGATGGCAGGGCTAACCTATTATAACGGTCGGTGTTTTTCTACAATCCCAACATCTTTGTCCCCCCTGCCGGACAGATTTACCACTGCTATTGTATCCGGGGCCAACCTGCCCTTTTGCCCGCACAGGAACGCCAAAGCGTGTGCGCTTTCCAGGGCTGGCAGTATTCCCTCACTTTTGCTCAGCAGTTCAAAGGCGTCAAGCACCTCAGCATCTTCGGCGGCGACGTATTGCGCCCTGCCACTATCTTTTAACAAACAGTGCTCCGGCCCAACAGCCGGGTAATCCAGCCCTGCGCTTACCGATTCGGTCTCATAAACTTGGCCCTCCTTATCCTGCAGCAGATAGGCCTTGGCGCCGTGCAGAATGCCCACCCTGCCGACTACCAGCGTGGCGGCGTGTTTGCCGCTTTTTATGCTTCTGCCACCGGCCTCAACGCCGATGAGCTTAACGTCTCTGTCATCTAAAAAACCAGAGAAGATACCGATAGCATTACTGCCGCCGCCGACACAGGCGATAATCATATCCGGCAGCCGACCGATTTGGTCAAGGCATTGCTGCCTGGCCTCTTTACCAATGCAAAGCTGGAAATGTTTTACTACCGTAGGGTACGGATGCGGGCCGCAGACTGAGCCAAAGAGGTAAAACGTATCGGCCACATTAGCCGTCCAGTACCGCAGAGCATCATTGATGGCGTCTTTGAGAGTTCCCGTACCGCCCTCAACGGGAATCACTTCCGCTCCGCACAGTTTCATTTTGTGGACGTTGACGCTCTGGCGTTCGATATCGGTTACGCCCATAAAAATTTTTGTTTCCATACCGAACAGAGCGCCAACCATTGCTGTAGCCAAGCCGTGCTGGCCTGCACCGGTTTCGGCGATGAGTTTGGTTTTGCCCATATACTTTGCCAGCAGCCCCTGGCCGAGCGTGTTATTGATTTTGTGCGCTCCGCCGTGCAGGAGGTCTTCGCGCTTGAGATAAACCTTAAAGCCGACATGCTCGCTGAATCTTTTGGCATAGTAAAGCGGGCTGGGCCTGCCGGCATAATCTTTTGAAAGCTGCGCCAGCTCAGAGACGAATTGTTCATCGTTGTGAAAGCGATAAAACGCCTGCTCTAATTCTTCCAATACCGGTATTAGAGCTTCCGGAACATAAAAGCCGCCGTAATCACCAAATCTACCCTTATATTTCATAGCAAATTTCCCTATCCTCTCAAATGTCGTATATTTTCAAATAGTTTTTTCATTTTCTTATGGTCTTTTTTGCCCGGCTCGGCTTCGATGCCGCTGCATACATCAATTCCATAAACTCCGAGTTTAACCGCCTTGGCTGCATTGTCAGGATTTATCCCGCCGGCAAGGAAAATACGCTTGTTGATATGCCCGATGATATTCCAGTCAAACTTCAACCCAGTGCCACCATATTTTTCGGTGTCGAAAGCGTCCAGCAAAACAGCATCTGTGAAAAAGCTGTCTGCCCTTTTGATATCCGTTTGGTCTTTTACTCTGATTGCTTTCATTATTCTGACGTTGAGAGAAAGAAACTGCCTGCAGAACTGAGGGTCTTCATCACCGTGGAGTTGAACCCAGTTCAACTGGCACAGGTTTAGCACTTCACGTATCTGGTCAAAGGAATGGTTCACAAACACGCCAGCAATATCTATAAAGCCCGGCAGCTTGTTTATTATCGCTACCGCCTTCTGCGGTTCTATGTACCGTGGGCTTTTCGGATAAAAGTTAAAGCCCAGCAAATCCGCGCCCATATCCATCGCCGCTGAAGCGTCTTCGTAATTGGTAAGGCCGCAAATTTTAACTTTCACTATCAACATAATT
>QNBZ01000300.1 GCA_003644295.1 Planctomycetota bacterium | reverse complement strand
TTTTCATATTTCATAAGCGAATCACATCGCTTAAAAGAACTTTGTTTGCTACTATACGCATGGTGAAGTTGTGATAAAAGTAACAATTTAGTAACATATTTTTGGTGAACTAAAGATACAAGTCCGAGACTTTTGCGTTGGTAAGCCATCGCCGGAAAATCCTGTCGCACCAACCCAAAATTATGCAGCGATAATTTCTTGGCACCAGTTTAAGCTGTTGTTATAATTGCGCTTGCAGGAACGCAGGACACTGTTTAGCTGGTATGGATGCTCTTTTTTGCGAAAAACCTTGTTTTGCCCTTGCAATTTCCCCGTAAAACCCTATATTTAGTTCGTAGTTTGTGGCTTGTGGACTGCAAACTCTCAATTACGAAGTACGGGATACGAGATACGAATTATGTCCAGAGTTTGTTTTTTTACCGGTAAGCGAACCGTGGCCGGCAGGAGCATCGCGCGGCGGGGTAAGGCCAAGCACCTTGGCGGCGTCGGCAAAAAAGTTACCGGCATTACGAAAAGAAAGTTTAAGCCGAATATTCAGAAGGTTCGGGCTGTTGTTGACGGCAGGATTTGCAGAATCAGGGTCTCGGCCAAAGCTATTCGTATGGGGCTTGTTCAAAAGCCGCCAAAGCGGGATTACAAACCCGCATCTAATTGATTATTGATTATTGTCTATTGATTATTGCCTATTGATTATTGCCTATTGATTATTGCCTATTGATTATTGTTCCCGCTGGAGTTTATCACGCACTCTGATGCGGGGCGGGAATGACATTTTACAGCGAGGCGGGTTCGGTCTCGCTTTTTATTTAATGCCTCACCATCATTCTGAGCGAAAAGAGCTTTTAGCCCCGAGCGAAGTCGAAAGAGAAGAATCTCAAGGATTGAAAAATGCAGAAAAAAATTAGCCGAGCGCAGGTAAGAAATGTCGCAAAGTTATCTCGTTTGGAGTTAACCGAATCTGAAGTTAAAGAATTTTCCGGACAGCTAAGCGCAATTCTTGGCTATATGGAAAAAATGAACAAGCTGGATACCGACAATGTCGAACCGCTGGCACATTGCCTGCCAATCAGCAATTGTTTCCGTGAAGATGCCGTTAGGGAATCGCTCGGGACTGAAAAGACATTGGCGAACGCACCGCAGCGGGATGGTGATTTTTTCAAAGTGCCGAAAATAATTGATAGCTTGTAGCGTTTAGCGAATAGTTTTATGCGGAATGAATTGTTAGATATGGGTTGTAGGCAACTGCGAGACGAAATCGCAGCCGGGCAGGTTAAAAGCGTTGCGGCTACAGAAGCTGTTTTCGAAGCGGTGGAAAAGTACGAGGAAACAATCGGCGCTTATATCAGTACGTTCAGAAAACAGGCAATTGCCAAAGCGAATGAAGTGGATGAAAAAATCACGGCGGGTAAAAAAGTCGGCCTGTTAGCTGGTGTGCCGATTGCGGTTAAGGATAATATGTGCACCGCATTCGGAGCTACTACCTGTGCCTCGAAAATCCTTGAGAATTTCCACGCACCTTACAATGCCACGGTTATTGAAAAACTGCTTGCCGCTGATGCAGTGATAGTCGGCAAGACAAATATGGATGAGTTTGCAATGGGTTCGAGTACTGAAACTTCCGGGTTTAGGCGGACGGTTAATCCGTGGGATACAAGCCGGGTGCCGGGCGGCAGTAGCGGCGGCTCGGCGGCGGCGGTAGCAGGACGGTTATGTTTTGCGGCACTCGGCTCCGACACGGGCGGCTCAATCCGTCAGCCGGCAAGTTTCTGCGGAGTTGTTGGGCTAAAGCCCACTTATGGCAGGGTCTCGAGGTACGGGCTTGTCGCCTTCGGCTCAAGCTTGGACCAAATCGGGCCGCTCACCAGAACGGTGGGCGATTGTGCTTTGATGATGAACGTTATAGCCGGTTATGACCAAGCCGACAGCACCAGCGTTGATGAGGAAACGGCTCCGGTTTGTGATTATCTTGAGAAACTCGATGAGCCGATAGAGAACCTCAAAATTGCGATTGTCCCGCAGTTCAATGCCGGCGCCGATGAGCAGGTACAAAAAGCTCTGCGTGATGCAGTCGGTACATATAAAGAGCTTGGCGCTGAAATCATAGAAGTGGATATGCCTCATTTGGATTATGCTGTTGCCGCTTATTATGTGATAGCTACCGCTGAGGCATCAAGCAATTTAGCCAGATACGACGGTGTGCACTACGGCCATCGTACCGACAACGCATCAGATTATATCGAGGTCTATTCCAAATCACGTGCTGAGGGATTTGGTAAGGAAGTTAAAAGACGAATAATGCTTGGCACTTATACGCTCTCGAGTGGTTATTACGATGCTTACTATTTGAAAGCTCTTAAGGTCAGGAATTTAATACGCAGCGATTTCACTGATGTCTTTGAAAAATGCGATTGTATTATGACACCTGTTTCGCCGACAACTGCATTTAAGCTCGGCGAAAAGGTTGATGACCCGCTGACGATGTATCTTTCGGATGTTTATACGATAGCTGCTAATTTAGCCGGTGTCCCGGCTATCAGCATCCCTTGCGGATTCGATGAAAAGGAATTGCCGATTGGTTTGCAGTTCCTTGCCCCGGCGTTTAGCGAAGATAGATTACTGCGGATAGCGAGAATGTTCGAGAAACAAACCGACTGGCACAAAAAGAAACCGGTTATTAGTTAAATGGGCAATTTACAATATAAAGTTATAGTCGGTCTGGAAATTCACGTGCATTTGCGCACGAAGAGCAAGATGTTCTGTGGCTGTGCACTTGAATATGG
>QNBZ01000299.1 GCA_003644295.1 Planctomycetota bacterium | reverse complement strand
GGGACAGGAAAAGCAATACCGGAAAAATCTTGATACATAACAGATTATTGATAAACTTGCAGCCGAAATCGGAAATTCATAATGTACTAAATGCTGACAAGAAACGTTAAGAAAGGCGTAGAAAAATGGTTGATTATTCGATAAGTCCTGAAGGTGAGAAGTTTCCTATACCCCGAGAGGATGAATACGGTTCGGAGTTTAAGCGGATTGAGTCGCTGGCAGAGGCGGCACGTAACGAAGGCAAAGAAATCGTTGTAGTAATGGGAGTTGGTTTCGTCGGAGCGGTTATGGCTGCTATCATTGCCGATACCGTTGATAAGAGCAGCGGTAAGCCGAGCAAATTTGTTATCGGCTGTCAGCGCCCGAGTACCCGAAGCTACTGGAAGATTCCACTGCTTAACCGGGGTCAGTCGCCGGTCAAAGCCGAAGACCCTGAGGTTGAGCCAATGATTGCCCGCTGTGTACTCGATAAGAAAACACTTGTCGCCACTTATAACAGCGATTGCCTCAAATTAGCTGATTGTGTAGTGGTGGATGTTCAGTGTGATTATACAAAAGAGACCATCGGCAATATGCGCACCGGCAAGGCGGAAATGGGCGCACTGGAAGCAACAATAAAAACCATCGGTGAGAAGATACCGCCCAAATGCCTGACGCTGATAGAAACCACTGTGGCACCTGGCACAACTGAGTTTATCGCCTGGCCGATTATGAAAAAAAGCTTTGTGGCACGCGGTATAAACTCCGAGCCATTGCTGGCGCACAGTTTCGAGAGAGTTATGCCGGGCAAGCAGTATGTCTCGTCTATTCGGGATTTTTGGCGGGTTTGCTCAGGCTGCAACGAAGAGGCCAAAAAACGTGTCGAGAAGTTTCTCACAGAAGTGCTGAACACCGAGCAGTATCCTTTGACCGTTATGGACAGGCCAATCGAATCGGAGACGACCAAAATCGTCGAGAATTCCTATCGTGCAACCATACTTGCGTTCCTCGATGAATGGAGTCTGTTCTCAGAGCGTAACGGCGTGGATTTGACCAAAGTTATCAAGGCAATCAAGACCCGTCCCACGCACAGCAATATCATATTTCCAGGTCCGGGCATCGGTGGGTACTGCCTGCCTAAGGACGGCGGACTTGGGTACTGGGCATACAAGCATATCCTCGGTTTCGAGGACGATATATTCAAGATAACAACAATGGCAATCGACATAAATGACACGCGAGGGCTGCACGTGGCGACATTAACAAGAGATGCTCTTCGAAATATGGGCGGACAAGTAGCCGGTGCGCCGCTGTTGCTTTGCGGAGCCAGTTATCGTCAGGACGTTGCCGACACTCGCTACAGTGGTTCGGAAATAGTGGTTCGACGGTTGACCGAGATGGGTGCCGAGATGCGAGTGCACGACCCATATCTCGAACACTGGTTCGAACTTGAGAAACAGGATACTTACCCGGCTCCGGGGCATTCGTGGGCAAGGTTTTTCCGCAATCAGGATGGGTTGGTAAATGTTCATATTGAGAACGACATTGCCGCTGCGCTCAAGGGCGTCCAGGCAATTATATTAGCTGTGCCGCACGCACCGTATCTGGAACTTGACCCTGACAAAATAGTTGAATGGGCTGGTTCGCCGCTGGCAGTGATTGACTGCTTCGGTATATTGGATGATGAGAAAATCCGCCGGTATTTCGAGCTTGGCTGCGAGGTAAAAGCGTTGGGCAGAGGACATATTCAGCGAATAAAAGAAGAAGTGAGAAAAGGGTAAAAAAACAGGCACAAAGGAGCAAAGGGACAAAGTGGATATTAAGAAAAAGCGAATAGCTATTTTGTCGCCGGTGGCTTGGCGAACGCCACCGCGGGAATACGGTGCATGGGAAACCGTTGCCAGCAATATTACAGAAGGCCTGGTAGCTCACGGCTGGGAAAATGTTACCCTTTTCGCCACGAAAGAATCCATAACGAAAGCAAAACTTGTTGGCTGGATAGAAAAAGGTTACGAAGAAGACAAAACACAAATCCCGAAGGTTTCCGAGTGTCTGCATATTTCAAAGGTTATGGAGCGAGCTGATGAGTTTGACCTGATTCATAACAATTTTGATTACCTGCCTTTGACTTACACTCGACTTATAAAAACACCAATGCTGACAACCATTCACGGCTTTTCCGACCCGGATATACTGCGGGTTTATCATGACCATAAGGATGCTTACTATGTCTCCATAAGCGATTCCGACAGGGACCCCGGCCTGCCGTATCTTGCAACGGTTTATAATGGGATTGAACTTTCCAACCTCACTTTTAGAGAGACCCCTGGCGATAAGCTTGTCCACTACGGGCGCATACATCCTGACAAGGGAACACATTTAGCCATTGAGGTTGCAAAGAAATGCGGCAGAGACCTGCTCATAGCCGGCATAATCCAGGACCAGGATTACTTCGACAATCTTTTGAAGCCGCACATCAATGGCACTTCGATTAAGTTTATCGGCCCGGTTAATCCCATTCAGCGTGATGCGCTTCTTAAAGAAGCTTATGCTGTTCTGCATCTTAATACTATTCCAGAACGATTTGGTTTGGTGATGGCTGAATCTATGGCTGCCGGCGTGCCGGTAATTGCGATGGACCTCGGCTCGTGTCGTGAGGTTATCACTGACAAACAAACCGGCTTTTTGGTTAATAGCGTGGACGAAGCGGTTGAAGCCGTCGGCAAAATTGATTTATTAGACCGCAAGAAATGCCGTCGGCACGTGGAAGAAAACTTTACCATCGACCGTATGGTTGCCGG
>QNBZ01000298.1 GCA_003644295.1 Planctomycetota bacterium | reverse complement strand
GTTAATTTTTGCGCCCTGTCATTCCCGCGAAAGCGGGAATCCATAGGTTTATATATGTACTGGATGCCTGCTTTCGCAGGCATGACACAATAATTGATTGTCTGTCAAAAAACGCATTTACTTTAGTCCAATTGGTATAACTCTGTTCATAAGCGCTTTCATTCATACGGCGACGCTATGTCGACAACTTAATGGTAGAGGAATTTGTTGTTTCTGTAACAGGAACTATTTAGACAAAATGGGTCATATAAACAATTTGCCATTTCGAGCGCAGTCGAGAAATCTGTTTAATGAACCCATCGACTGCGCTCGGGGTAACATAGGCAGCGAATACTACGCCAGATAAACGCTGTCACCTGGCTTGATTTCAGGTATCTGATTCAGCTTCGCTTTGATGTCGGCTTTTTCCAGTGCGAAACTCGGCGCTATCTCGATAACGCAATCGGCTGTGCCGTCCGGCCTTCTGGGAACGGCGACACCTGCCGATTCAAGCCAATCAGCAGAGCGGGCAACCATCATCTCTCTTGACGTTTCGGCACTGTCGATGCCGGCAGCGTTTTTGACCGGAGCGAATTCTTCACTTCGCACCGTTTGCAGAATCATTGACTTCGAAGCCAACGGCAGAGCGTCAAAAACAAAACTTTCCAGCTTTATCCCGTTCGGCTCAGCCGGCTCAATATATTTCCCTGTCCAATCGATGTGCGGAATTTTTTTAACCGCCCTGTGCAGCGGCAGCGTAAAACCTTCGGCGTTTAGCTTTTCAACGAAATTCGTATTGATTATGTGAATGGCAATACTGCCTAATTCAAAAACCAGTGAGCCATCGGGGTTTCGCTTCTCAGCTTCTCTGTCCGGCAAATCGCTGTATTCGATTACCGTTACCCTGCCGTCAACCAGACAGAAGTTGCCGACCTTTTCCTTCGGCCCGTCCTTTATCAACGCTTTTGACGACATCTCGGCTTCATCGAGAGCATGCAGGCCGATAAAGAGCGGGTCGAAGATATTGACCAGCGGATTATCGATTTGGAAATAACTTATAAATTCCACGCCGCGTTTTTTCATATCTTCGATGGCGCCGCTTGTGTAAAGTGCCTTTAAGCTGCCGCCGTGTCCGTCAGGCGAGCAGGCGATTTTGTCTTTGTCGGCCAGCAGGATTTTACCGTCGAAGTCAAAATTCGGCAGCGTACCCTGCTGAAATATAAAGACGTCGTTTTCGTTCAGCCCATAGTAATTATTTGAGTGGAAAATCGCTCTGGTCTGCTCGTAGTTCAAAGGGCTGGTCATAATATACCACGGGCAAGCCCTCCGGTATTTTTTCGCTCCCGCTGCGATTGTCTCGGCGAATATTTGGAAAAGAGTTTTGTTTTTGACAGGGCTGATGGGGAAATCCCCTTTTGGCCCATCGAATCCCAATCGCGTGCCTTGTCCGCCGGCGACAGCAAAGGCAGCTACTCTGCCGCCCGATATTAGTTTTCTGCCTAATTCTCTGGCCTCGTTGTACTTGCGCCGCTGCTCGGCGTCCTTTGGAACGGAGCCGTAAGACAGGGCAGGCGCAAAATCAGCGGGTACGGCTGCCGAAGAGGGGTTTTTGACGTAATTGGCCACCCAGTCGTCTATTTTGGAGAAATCAAGCTGTTCAATTTGAGTCAGCAGGTTGTCTCTGCCGGCGGGGTCTAACTGCTCCCAAAAAGCCAGAAGCTGGCTCTGTTCGTGCGTTTTTAGCAGCTTTTTGACGTCTTCTAATTTCATTCACTAAATATAGTTATATTTTATTTAGCCCCCAACTTTATGTTGGGGGTTATCGGTTTTATTTAGTCCCGCGTTTTACACGGGCTTTTGATACTCTGCAAAGTGGAGTTTGGCCCATCATCATTTAGTATTAAGCGAACTGCAAAATTTTTCAAGAAAATTAAAAAAAATTACGAAATTTACTTGCAACGAAAGTTGTTTTGTGTTATTTTCAAGATAGAGGTAGATGAGTTTCAAAACCTTATTATAGTTTTAGCTGTCATTATATTTGTTTTTTTCATTTCATATCTCAAACTCACCTGCCAAACTAACATTTGTGAATTTGAACCGGCTGTTCTTGGCTGAAGAATTGTTGAACAAAGAGATTCGCTAAAAGTGGTGTCGGTTGCATTTATTTGCTAAAACATAATCAAAGTAAGTTCTAAGAACGGCTGGATACAGGTTTCCGTTTTGCATTTCGTAGTAAAATGGATTTCCCTGCGAATCTCGAAAAAAGTAAAGGAGAAAAATTATGAGAACAAGAAAAGGTTTCACATTAGTTGAGCTGCTGGTGGTCATTGCTATCATAGCGATGTTGATGGGCATTTTGATGCCGGCACTGTCCAGGGTCAGGCAAATCGCCTACCGAATGGTCTGCGGCACAAACCTGTCCGGTATCGGCAAGGCAATGCTTATTTACTCTAACGATTACGACGAAGAGTATCCCATCGCCGGCGGCAGGGGGCCCGTATGGTCCAACAATGGAAGTATCCAGGACTGGGAGGGAGGAACAAATCACGACGCAAAAACTGCTTTTGGAGCTGCACCTTCGGGCAATTCTGCAACTATTACGTCAAGTTTTTTTCTGTTGATAAAGTATGCCGACGTTACACCGAAGCAGTTTATCTGCAAGGGCGATACCGGCGTCAAAGTTTTTAATCTTGCTGATGAAGACATTACTTTTAATACCGACGACATCACCGACGCCTGGGACTTCGGCACTGAGCCAGGCAAACATTGCAGCTACTCCTATCATATGCCTTACGTCGGCC
>QNBZ01000297.1 GCA_003644295.1 Planctomycetota bacterium | reverse complement strand
TTTCTGACATCTCTTCAATTTTTATATCTCTTTGCGTTTAATTTTGCCTCTGGGTTCTATTTCCTCAAAAATTTCAGCTTGAAATGATTTTATTGTGACATCTTTCTGTTTCCAGCAATTAGCTGGGAGTCCTGCTTTGTAGCATGTGTACGATAGAAACTGGATAACATCCCATTTCTCCTCTACTGGAACTTGTGGAAGTAATAACCCTCTATAAAAGCCATATTCTACAATTAGACCATCTCTACCTATTTCAATTTTTGCTGGATACTCCAAAGGATCACTAACTTCTATTACTTTTGGTGGAGTTAAAATACTAACCTCAACAACAATGTAATCCAACTCATCCGGGGTAACTGGAGGAAAACGAGGATCTGCTGTAGCTGCTTCTATTGCAACATCTATAGTCGCTTCGACAAGCGGTTTAATAGGGAGAGGATAACCAATACACCCTCTAAGCTCGTGGCTCCTCTTTTCTCTACCTTTAATTTTGTTGAGGGTTACAAAAACGCCCGATTCTTTCTTAAGCTTTTCTGGTGTATCTGGCGGGGGCTGTATTCTCTCTTTCTTTGTAACATACGTATCTACTGTAGTTCTAGCTAATTTGACTAAGAACTCTCCTTCAACATCTGAGTAATAGTGTCCCATTAAACATCACCTATTAATCTTCAAATTTTAAAAATTTATATAAGTATCCAGAGAAAAACAACTTTATACTTCTCTACTATTCTTAATTAAATCCGCCTCTAACTAATTAAATTTGCCGCCTTTTGATTGATGATAAAAAAGTGTTTACAATTTGAGTTTCACGAGGTGTTTAAGTACATCAGTTTTGTTCATATCCACAAAATCTTCGTTTATTTCTTGTATCTCGGACCATTCAGGTAGTTCTATCTCATAATCAATTTCTATGACGTCTGAATATTTCTCCTTCAGTTTTAGTAGAACAGTAGAGGACATAACAGAAAAGGCAGCAGTATTATCTAATGAAAGTCTTATTGCATATAACTTGTAATATCTCACATTGATTTTTCGTTGCTCTTCCGTTTTAGCATTGCTATTTTTAATTAGCGATAGTGCCTGTAGACGTGTATTCTCTTTTTCTAGTTCCATTACAAGCAGCTGGATGGCTGAAACTGGAATATCCTCTCTTTTTCCCAGTTCAATTACTGTATCATGGACCGCATCAAATATTTGTTGCCCTGTTTGTGTAGCTACGTCAGCAATTCTTTGCACTAGTAGCTGTGTATCTGAAAGTGTCAGGTTATTGATTTTCCATTCATTACGAAGTATTTCTCTTCTGTGAATTGTCCCATTGTGAGCAAGATAGAAAACACGTGAGTCACTTAAAATTTTTTCAAATGGATGCAAAAACGATACTCCATAGGCAGTTCCTGGAGACGCCTTTCGGGCATGAACAATTAAGAATAACTCGTTAGCATCTTTATAGTCTTCCTTAAAAATCTTGTAAGTAGGATCATTGAATGCAGGCCTATAACTTTTTATAAAGGTCGAATAGAAGTCATTTTTAAACTTACCATGGAGTATTGCGCCCCAACCATCTCTATGCACATTAACTTTTGGTCCTTTAGGAATAAAAGGATCATTATATGCTGCTTCCTGAAATGCATCTAGCAGATAATCTAAGATTAGGTATGACTTATTACCAATTGATACCATGCTTGCCAAGCGACACATTTTTTGTTCCTCCTTAGCTGATAATTTCATGGCTTTGGTGCATTTTAATTTTTTTAAAGAGGTAGAATAAAAGGCAAAACCTGTAGAATGATATATTTTAAAAATTTTCAATTAATGCGAAATGTAATTATCTTTTTTCTAAACATGTATGTTTAGTTTTTAACGATTGTATTTAACAAACATTTATAACAATCTCTGGGAATATAAGGGTAATCGAGCTACAAAATCAGTCTGTTATCGCATATTAAGCAAAAACAGTGACTCAGGTGTTTTTGATTGCAGAGGACAAGAGATTTGAAGTTAGTAGCAGTCGTTGGAATCGTAGTAATTGCTTTATCCTCTACGTTTATTTTTCAGTCCTTTGAGCACGATAGACAAACTCTAGTTATCCTGAATGCGGGCAGTTTAATTATACCACTCAAGACTGTTGCAAGAGAATTTTAAAGAAAAATATCCGGATGTGAATATTATTCTTGAGTCATACGGTAGTATTGATTGTGCTAGATTGCTGGTTGATGGTAACAGAACTGCAGATTTACTTGCTGTAGCAGACTATAATGTAATTACTGCTTATATCTTTCCTTCAAATCTTGCTGATTGGTATATTGTTTTTGCAACCAACGAAATGGTGATTGCATTTATAAACCAGAGTAAATATAATGATGAGATAAACTCTACTAATTGGTTTGAGATATTAACCCGTACAGATGTGCGATTTGGGCACTCCGATCCTAATCGTGATCCCGCCGGTTATCAAACACTACTCTTATGGAAGTTAGCTGATATTTACTATAATGCAAACATTTATGAAACTCTTTCTCAAGACACTCCACGAAAAATAATTAGACCTAAATCTGCCGAATTATCAGCATTATTAGAAAGTCATAATATAGACTACGCATTTGAATACAAATCTGTTGCAATACAACACAACTTATCTTACATTGAGTTGCCCGATGAAATAAACCTTGAAAACTGGAGCTACACACACATTTACTCAGAAGTAAATATAGTATTGGCTGATGGAGTGAATATTACAGCTAGTCCAATTTTATATGCACTTACAATTCCTACTAATGCACG
>QNBZ01000296.1 GCA_003644295.1 Planctomycetota bacterium | reverse complement strand
TTTAATTGCTCAAAGAGTTCGGCCAAGCTCTGGCTGATAACTTTGGTATCGCTGCACACGCTCATAAAATTGGTGTCGCCATCCCATCGCGGAACGATGTGGATGTGGAAATGCTCGGGCAGGCCGGCTCCTGCGCATCGGCCAAAGTTCATACCGACATTAAAGCCGTGTGGCTTGAGCGTCAGGGACAAGGCCTTTTGCGATTCCCTGATAAGTTTGGTCAACTCCAGTAATTCCTCATCGTTTGCTGCGTCGAGGTCAGGGATGTGCCGGGCTGGCGCTATCAGTAAATGCCCGTTATTGTAAGGAAAGCGATTTAGTATTACGACGCATTTGGCTGTTCGCCACAACACCAGGTTTTTGTTATCGTCCTGCTGGTTTTCCAGATTATGACAGATGAAGCAGTCGCTTCTTTCGTTTAAGTCCTGAATATACTTAATTCGCCACGGCGCCCATAGATTTTTATGTTCCATAATTCGCTTCACAAGATACGGATTTTAATCTTCCAAAAGCTGCATAGTCAGGTTTTGTTTAATAGTTATCCGCGGCTTCACGCCGAGAATCGACCCCGAAGCGGCCTCCAACTGCATCTGATAGTTCTGATTATATTGCTCTGTTCGACCGGCATCTATATTGAACAACTCCTCGCCCTGGCCCTGCAAATCCCGAACATTAAAGCCCCTGCCGAACATTCTGAGAAAGCCGAACGGGCCGCTTAACTGGAATGTGCCGGAATACGGCATCGGCGGCCAGTCAGAGGGGACTGATTTGGCAGGCGAATAAGAACTGTGTATCACCGCGAGCCGTCCCTTCTCGGTCCGGCGGACTTCAGCAAGCGTATAGTTGACGTTTCTTGCCTTTCGCAACACCATCGTATTAGGAACGGAGAGTTTAGATTTCCACGTCCGGCCCACACAAACGCCATCGGCGGCCTTTTCTATACTCGAGACCGAATCCCACAGAAACCACTGGCTGGCGATGAAATCACTTATCATATCCGGCTCTTTCACCCTGCCGGCTCTGCCAGTTTTGCCGCGAGACCGAAAAGCCCTTTCGCCAACCTCGTGGATTAATTTATCTAATTGTGAATAATCTTCTATTCTGCCCGTCGGGCCGACTGTGAATGTAAAACTTTTTCCCTCCAGAGTTTCTACAGCATCCTTTTGCCGGCCTCTAGCTCTGGATGAGCTTCGCCTGGCTTTTACAGATTCGCAGGTTGCCTTGATGGTTGTGAGGCCGTAAGGAACTACTTGAATGGGCTGATAGGCAACGACCATCTCCATATACTCATTAGATTTATCGACCTTACCCCTGCCGGCTTTAGATTTGCCTTTTTCCGGGCCCCACTGAACATCAATATCTCTGTTGGAAACAAACTTGTACCGCAGCGTTTGGCCCTGCTGGAAGTCCACGGTCAGGAATTGTTTGTCGCATTTAGCCGATTTCTTTTCTCCGACAGTGCCGTTACAGCCTGCGATTATGCTCACAACGGCAACCGTAAAGATTATTTGTGCAGTCTTCAATATTGTCCCTTTCAACAAGCCACATGGCCTTTAATCAATTTTTTCAAGACTGTAAAAACGAACAGCGTTCATTTTCAAGGCGGCAGGTCCCTCATCAGCTTGCTGTTTAATAGATGGGTCAACAGCAACCCAGTTCGATTGCAGTTTTTCTGTGTATTTCTCAACTTTGCCGGTGGACAGGTTCAATTTCAGTCGGCCGGTATATATCTCGGAGTTGTCGAACATTTTTGAAAAGATGCCCATTGATGCCTGTTCTTTGAACTGCTCTGCGGTCTCCGAACTTGGAATAGCATTCATCCCGACAACAGCAACCCTGCTGTCATCCTGGTCTTTTATTTCTTCGACCGTATAAATTCTTTCGTACGATTTCGCCCCCATCATACCGAAAGAAAAACTCTTTACACTGCTCCAGTTATCACCTTTGCGCAACTTGTTTTTGTCGGCTGCCGGCAGTGTCAGGATTCCGTGACGTTTCTTGACTGCGCTATCAGAAAGCAGTCTCGAAGCCACTTTGCTCGCAGATGAACTGCCTTTGACAGCAGCCAGCGCCTGTTTTACATCAATGACTTTTACGACTTCACCGTTTGGAGCAATTTCTATCGTATAGCTTTTTCCGATTAGTTTCGCCATAGGATTGCTTTTATCCTTTTCTCTAGAGCTGTCAAAGTCAAGGGCGGTATTGCCTTTGACTACGGAATGGTACTTCAGCCCGTCGATTATAATCTTTGCAACGGCATTGCTTTTGTCATCAACGCTCTGTATCTGCTGGGTGAATATCATCTCGGTTCTGCTTCGGTTACTGCCTCCCTTGAGGTTGGAATCCTTTGTGAGGGCGCCCTCGAATTTGATGCCCCTTTCCGTTTCCGTTACTACCTTGTAAGTGCTTGAATCCTGCGGTGTGAACTTCAATGCCATAGTAGCAGCTTCTCCGCCAAGCTGGGCGCAACCCGCCATCAAAAGCGGCAAACAAGCAACAACACAGACCATGTAATTAAAAATTTTATTCGACATCATAACTCAATCTCCTTGAAAAAAGTGTTTTCTACGCTTAACTCGACTTGTAATTATACATTTTGTTCTTGTAAAGACAATTAGTTTTCTTTACTTCTTCCTAATTGGCCGTTAAAATCAACTACTTGGACTTTCCGGTTATTTTGTGGACTATTTTTGGAGAAACCAGATTATGAGAAGTGATACGGCAAAAAAGGGGTTTCAGCGTGCTCCGCACAGGAGCTTACTACACGCCTGCGGTCTTGAAG
>QNBZ01000295.1 GCA_003644295.1 Planctomycetota bacterium | reverse complement strand
CATGTTTAGAATTTGGAAAATTGTCACTTAGATATTGTTTGAAATCTGTCATTTGGGTTTGGTTTGACATTGGGCATTTTTAATTTAACATTTTACAGATTCACTCTTTTCGAGGGGCAATCCCTATTTTACTGCTGAACTACAAACTTGGCTTATGCGCGTTTAAGATTGCGGACTAAGTGCAGCATCACAAGGGTACACGGCAAGAGCCCGCTATCTAACTAGCGACGGATTACATTGCGTTTGAATTTATCCAAATTCTCAATCGCTACTCCCGTACCTTTAACCACGCACATCATCGGATCGTCAGCCACATAGGCCGGAACGCCCGTTTTTCGCGTTATAAGACGGTCTAAATTTCTCAACTGGGAAGTCCCCCCCGATAGGACCATGCCTTTCTCCGCAATGTCTGAGCTTAATTCTGGAGGAGTCTGCTCCAAAACAGACCGGACGGCATCAATTACCTCCTGCAAGGAAGGTCTTATCGCCTCCAAAATCATGGAAGAGGTAATTTTAATTGTCTTGGGCAAACCGGCCACCGCGTCGCGGCCCTTTACTTCCGCCTCCAAATCTTTCTTTAGCGGCAAGGCAGTTCCAGCTTGAATTTTCACCGCCTCTGCCATTCGCTCACCAATAATTAAATTACTTTCCCGACGTACAAAAGCGGCAATAGCTTCATCCAACTTGTTTCCCGCCACCCTGGCCGTATTATGAACCACAATCCCGCCCAATGAGATTACGGCCACATCAGTTGTTCCCCCGCCAATATCCACAATCATATGCCCGGAGGCTTCGGCGATAGGAATACCGGCGCCAATGGCCGCCGCCAGCGCCTCGTCAATAAGATAAGCTGTTTTCGCTCCCGCCGACAAAGTAGCATCCAAAACTGCCCGCTTCTCCACCGAGGTTACCCCCGCCGGGGCTGCCACCATCACCTCCGGCTTAAAAAGGCGAAACCGGCCACAAACCTTATCCAAAAAATACCTCAACATAGCCTCAGTAACTGCATAATCAGCAATTACCCCGTCTCTCATCGGACGAGAGGCCACAATATCCAAAGGAGTCCGTCCTAGCATCTCCTTCGCCTCGTTGCCGACAGCAATAACCCGCCCCTCCTCCGCCGTCATCGCAACCACTGTCGGCTCGTCTAAGACAATCCCCTCCCCTCTAACATACACATGAGAATTAGCCGTGCCCAGATCTATTCCAATGCGCTTAGAAAGTTGAAACATACTCTAGTAGACAATAAAAGCCCCACCGCCTTGGAAACGGATGTATTTTTCTTGCAGGATTTCACTCCTGCAGGGCGAAAACCCTGAACCGAAAGCCTCCTCCTTGCCGACGTGGCTTTCTAATTCATAGACAAAGAGTAGTCAGTTTACCGTTAGTATTCATTATATCATTGGAAAACTGAGAAACACTATGATAACATGGAAAATACCATGCTGAAAAAAGAATCTCTTATTTCTGCCCTCTTGGGCATTGGCCTAATTATAAGTTTCCTAATTATTTTCTATCTGGCCCGCGGCTATCAGTTTGACTTTAGGAAAAGGCAAATTGAGGGGACAGGCATTCTAGTCGTTCGCTCTATCCCCGATGGGGCGCTTATTTACCTTAATGATAAAAAATACGGAGCCACCAACAGCTCAATCAGTGCACTCAGTCCCGGAAGATACACTTTAAAGGTAGAAAAACAAGGCTACCACCACTGGCAAAGAGAGATTATCATCCGCAAGGAATTGGTAAGTGAGGCCGAGGCCCTGCTTGCACCTCTTTTCCCAGAACTAAAACCACTAACCTACACCGGAGTACTTAATCCAATTATTAGCCCTGACCGTCAAAGAGTTCTCTTTACCGCCCCGGAAAATGGGCTGTCTTCTCTTTGGCTCTTGGATATCGTTGAAAGACCCTTTAACCTCGCCTCGAAACCCCGTCAATTACTCACTGACACCAAAGAATACGCCTACTCCCAAAGCACAAAGCAGTGGTCTCCAGACAGCCGAGAAATTCTTCTTAAGCTTAATACACCCTCACTTCAAAACAAACCACAAATTACCGCCTTTACCTTTAATGTTGATTCTAAAAGCTTGCAGAAGGTCGGCAATTTAGAGAAACTTGAACAAGAATGGCAGGAGGAAACAGAGGCCCTGCAGGAAAAGAACCTCCAAAACCTAAGTCAGGAAACTATTGCCCGCCTAAGCACGGTAACCAATCCTCTATGGTCTCCGGATCGCAACGCCGTGGTGTACAAAGAGATCACCGAAAACCAAGTCTTCTATAAAGTTCTGGATCTTAACCCCTCAACTGCACTCAACAATCAAATCTCGCCCTCCACAACTCCTCAATCCATCCACTACAAAGAATATAACACCTACCAAGCAGACAAAGCTAAATTTACCAAACTTGTCTGGTATCCAGACAGCAAACATCTAATTATCTTAGAGAAGGAGTCTAAAGAAGCCGAAAAAGGCAAGCTAAGTCTAATTGAAGCCGACGGGCAAAACAAAAACGAATTTTTTTCGGGAACAATCAAAGGAGATTATGTATTTCCCTTTTCCAACGGAACAAAAGTGGCTATTCTAACCACCTTTAATCCAGAAACCAAAGTCTACAACCTCTATTCCATCAGCCTCAGATAAAAACAGCAAAGCCCCCTTGCCAGTGCGGCTTTCCGGCTCATGGGGAAATAAGCTGCATAAAAAGGAGCCGCAAATAGCTACAAACAATTATTCGCAAAGACTCGCTGCCCCAAGGTTGGCGCTTGATTTGCCATTCTTTAGCCGGGCCT
>QNBZ01000294.1 GCA_003644295.1 Planctomycetota bacterium | reverse complement strand
CGGCGTTTTTCTCAAAGAAAAAATCGGTGCATACTTCAAAGAAAAGCATATCGAACTCAATCTGAAATATATTGACCCGAGCTATATTATCCGCAGCACGCCGGCAAATCCGAACGACTCAATCTACTGCGCACGGCTCGGTACAAATGCCGTGCACGCCGCTATGGCGGGCAAAAGCGAACTCCTTATAAGTCTTGTCAATGATGTTTTCGTCCACGTACCAATCCGTATGGCTGTTTCAAGGAAAAACCGTATCAATCCGGACAAAGGGCTATGGTGCGATGTGGTTACTGCGACTGGTCAGCCCCGGCTGATGAAAAACTGACGATTTTATTGGGGCATACCTTTGTTCTGCCTGCTTAGTCAAATAATGCCTCCACAAATGTATCAGGGTCGAATTCGGCAATGTCTTCGGGTTTTTCACCAAGGCCGACGAATTTTACCGGTATGTCGAGCTGGTCCTTAATAGCGATAACGATTCCGCCGCGAGCAGTACCGTCGAGCTTGGCTAAAAATATGCCAGTAACGTCAATCGCTTCGGTGAACATTTTTGCCTGAACAATGGCGTTCTGGCCGGTAGTGGCATCGAGAATCAGCAGCACCTCGTTCGGGGCATCGGCGATTTTCCCAGTTACCACGTTACGAATTTTTGTCAGTTGCCTCATCAGGTCTTTTTGCGTGTGTAATCTGCCGGCGGTATCGAGTATCAAAAAATCGGCGGCTCTTGCCACGGCGGCCTCGCAGGCATCAAAAGCTACGGCGGCGGGGTCGGAGCCGGTTTTGTGCTTTATAATCTGCACGCCAATCCTCTCTGCCCAGATAGATAACTGTTCCACAGCGGCGGCACGGAACGTATCACAGGCGGCAACGATGACCTTTTTGCCGTTTCGGCTCAATATGTAAGCTAACTTGGCGATGCTAGTGGTTTTGCCGGAGCCGTTGACGCCGGCTACGAGGATAACGCTCGGGCCGGATGCGGCCAGTCGCAACTGTCTGTCGCGGGCCGGCCAATAATTTTTGATGTGTTCTTTTAGAAAAGGAACAATATCATCGGTAGTTGCGATTCGCCTGCTGCGGTAAGCTGCTCGTAATTCTGTTATAAGTTTATCCGTTGTTTCTATGCCGATATCATCGCTTATCAGCGTCTCTTCAAGCTTATCAAGCAGGGCTTCATCGATATTTCTGCCCAGAGTCAATACAGACGAAAGCGAAGAACTGATTTTGTCGCGTGTTTTGCCAAGTCGGTCTTTGAAGAATTCAGCAGTTTTAGTAAAAATTCCCATTTTGATTTACTATTTTCTATTTACTAATTGACTATTTGCATTTACTGTGTACTATTAACAATTGTCATAAGAGGTGAGGAGCATAAATAATCAGCAATAAATAGTCAACAGTAAATAATCAATGGCTGCCCGTGAAGTTGAGGATATTTTCACTGATATAGTTGAGCGTGCAAAATCGCTTGACCCGGTCAACACCCGTAAGTGGTTCGATGAACTAACCGTTGTATATCTGAACGGCGGCTTGTTAAAAGTCGGCTGCCCCGATGATGAAACGGTGGCGTTCTTGCGTGACAACTGTAAAAGCAGTTTTACCCGTGCCGCTCAACAGATAACCGGCCATCTTATATCGATTGATTTCAATGTCAGCGAGCACAAAAAAACACGCAGACGTTCCCGGGGTCGCTGGGGCGAACTCAAACTCCATCCGGATTATACGTTTGGTAATTTCGTAGTAGGCCCGAGCAATCGCCTTGCTCACGCAAGCTGTGTCGCAGTAAGCCAGTCGCCGGGCAATACATACAATCCGCTTTTTATTTACGGCAATTCCGGCCTGGGCAAAACGCACCTATTGCACGCTGTCTGTTACGGAGCCAGGCAAAAGTCCGACAAGCTGGTAATACAGTTTTTAAGCTGCGAAAACTTCGTCAACAGGTTTATCAGGGCGATAGAGGAGGGAAAACTGGCTGGTTTTCAAAGCCAGTTCCGCACGGTTGACGTGCTAGTAATCGACGATGTTCAATTTCTGCGTGAGCGCGAGCAGAGCCAGGAAGAGTTCTTCCATACCTTTAACGCCCTTTACAACAACGGCAAACAAATCATCCTCAGCGCAGACGGCCCGCCTGGCAAGATTCCTTCCCTTGAAGAGCGTCTTATCAGCAGATTTAACTGGGGCCTGGTTACCAGGGTTGACCCGCCAAGCCACGATACGAGGGTTGCGATTGTCAAGAAGAAAGCCCACCTTCGCGGCCTGAGTATTTCTGATGAAATAGCTGAATACGTCGCTCGCAAAGTGCATGCAAATATCAGGGAACTGGAAGGCGCTCTGACCAGTATTTACGCTTTAGCCACCACTACCGGCAGGGAAATCACTCTGGAACTGGCTCATACAGCACTGGAAGGTCGAGCAATGTCAGCCGTCAGGCATATAAGCATCACCGACATAATTGAAGTGGTAACAAACCATTTTGACGTTCGTCTTGCCGATTTGCAGAGCAGGAAGCGCAGCCAGAGCATCACGGTGCCGCGTCAGATTTGTATGTATTTAGCCAGGAATTTGACCAGGCACAGTCTCGAGGAAATTGGCGGCCATCTGGGCGGTAGAGACCATACGACCGTTATGCACGCCTGCAGCAAGATTGACCGCAAGCAGCGCAGCGACCGTCAAATGCACGCTACATTGGACGAGTTGACAAAGCAAATCACACAAGTTCCACATAATTAGCAAACAGCGTGCAGCGTATAGCGTACAGAAAATATTGGCAAGCAAAAAGGGCTGTGAAAAAATTCACAGCCCTTTG
>QNBZ01000293.1 GCA_003644295.1 Planctomycetota bacterium | reverse complement strand
ACTTTAGGTCAAGGACAAAGACTTTTCCTAGGTAGCAATGAGACTGCTGTAGACAGTAAACTATTTGATGGACTTTCACCTAGTCACTTTGCAGAGAAAGCTCACGACCACGGTAGTATGTACCTAGGTTTATTTGCTAAGGCACAAGATAGTTATGATAGTGATACATTACAAGGTAGACTACCTGAGACATTCGCTGATACTAACGGGAACCCGATTAACCTCTTTGAGGTAGCTGATGTCGATGTAACACAGCCATCAAAACTAGCTGTTAATGTAGATGTACTAAATGCTCTATTCCAAGGTACAGTTGTAGACTCAGACCTATTAGCTTATGCTAAAGTCAATGGTGATGATACAGTAGTATTCCATGTTAAAGAAGACCTTAGTGTTTCTTCTGCATTGAATCAGACTAGAGCTGACCAGCTTTACCTAAAGCAAACAGACATACCTGCAATACCTGGTGATGTTACATTATGGTTGAATGGTAGTGGTGCTTGGTTACCTAATCCTAACTCGGCTAGATGGGTTACAGAGGTTAATGACCTTATCCTACTTCCTAATAGTAAGACACTTATAGATGCTGGAGCTAATCCTGTTATAGCTACTATCCGTTCTACTAATGCTATTTATGGAGATACTATTGAGGTATCAGTTATAGGTGATGCTAATCTAGTTACTATCAAAGCTGATGGTAGTGAGAGTATAGATGGTGATATGACATATGAGGAGCTAATCGTTGATAGACAGTTCCATGCAGAGTATGTGTATATAGGTAATAATGAGTGGGTTATATCTCATAAGACTACAGAACAGATGGATGACATTGAGTTAGATAGCAAGATATATGATGCTGACAGTCTACTAGCTTTAAAAGAAAACCATAGCTATATGGTTCCTGTTAGTATGGTAAGATTCCCTGATACAGTAGAACGACCAGAGGCACAACTAGGTTTACTCTTTGGTATTGATGATGTAGCCGTAGCTTATGCAGAACTGGTTAGGTCAGCTGGAAACACATACGAGTTATTCCTTAGTAATGGAACTAGTAGAGCTTTAGTACTCGAAGACAATCAAACTCCTATTGAGTTCAAGTCAGGTGACCATGACACAGACCTAATTGTAGGTGACGAGGTTATGATTAATGGTAATCTTACTAATACTGTAGCTCAACTAGAAGACCAGTTAAGTGTATTAAGAGGTGAGACACCTTATGTGACAACAGCCAAAGAGGTTATGAGAGTAGTAACTAATGGTGAAGAGTTTAGCTTTATATGGGACCACACATTATGGTTACCTACTAACTGTTATGATAATACAGCTTTAGACCCTAACAATAGTGCTAGATTACCTGTAGGTTCTTTTGCTACTACATTCAAAGACTTTAGTGGTGCGGCTCCTATCAACGATAAGGCACTAGGTTATGCACAGATATCGGCTGGAGTATATGTACCTATCATAGACCAACATGGTTATCACCTTACAGGTCGTTCGGTTAAAGCATTAATAGCTAATAGTATAGGTGCTATCTTTACATATGATAATAGCAACATAGTTATTTCAGAGGTATTCACTAGTAATAGTAGTGCTGTATCAGTAGTAACTAAAGAACACTTAGCTACATCAATTATGTATGGTTCTTGTCCTATGCCTACTATTGAGGGTGCATTGACTCAGATGACTCATTTACCTAGTTCATACCAATCTGATTCTACTGCTGTAACTGTAGATGCACTTAGCGGTATATTACATATCAATAAAGCAGGTTTATATGAGATAGATGTAGATGTGACTGTAGTATTGACTAACGAGATAGCCCCAGGTGACGAGGGTGAGACAATCATAGTAGAGGCTGCCCATACACATAATGGTACTACTACTAGAGCTGATATTATAGATATAATCACAGCTAACAAGCATACTAAGGTCTATAAAAAACAAGGTAAGCTGGTAGAGCATTTCGATGCAGGAGCTGACACAGCATTAGCTGTTAGATATTCTAAAGCTATTACGCTTGATATATCGGCTTTCGATGTTATATATAAAATAACACACTTGAACTAAGGTAGCTATTATGAGCGAAATCACTTTATTCACGGGAGGCATAAACACCTCCAAGGACAAAAGAAAGCTAAATGGTAACGAGTGTATAGAGGTTATAGACGCTGATATAGTATCAGGGTCAGTAGTCTCTCTACCTCAACCCAAGAGAGATAGAGCTAATGTGGAGGGAGTATTTACTTACTTCCACTACGACAGGAAGCGTAATAGACCTTATGTCGTATCGGGTAGCGAGACAGATACCCACCTCAAATACACTAAGATGCACGATTATCTATATAAGTCTAATGGAGCTACTCCTGCTTACGCTACAGGTATCAGGGATGCAACAGGTAGGCTAATATGGTTTCCTCTAGGTGTAGAGAAACCTAATGTATCTGTTAAAGTAGACTTAGTTCAACACGGTGCTTTAAACTTTGAGTATAACTACCCACTCGATATTGGAGCCTTACAACCTGATACTGAATATAGCTATATAGTTATGGACGACTTAGTTGTTAATGGTCAGACTATACTTGATGTACCTACACAGGTTACTATAACTAGTGATGACGACAAAGGTTGTCAACCTGTTGATATAGATATGACAGGTCTAACGGCTAATGCTAAGTTGTATAGAAAGATAGGTGGTAAGTTCGGTCTAGTAGGTACAGGTGGTCAACTAGTTAAAGACTTCTCCCTTAGAAGTGACCAGATGGACTATACTAAACAAAACGCAACTATCAACTCTACAGTAGGTAGAGAGTTCTGTGGTTT
>QNBZ01000292.1 GCA_003644295.1 Planctomycetota bacterium | reverse complement strand
ATCAACCGCAACACAGCCTTTGAGTTCAACGGCGGGTATTATACGCTCTGGGTCGGAGTTGAGGCAGAGATTGTCTCCTCGCAGGGCGATGCCGCATTCTGTATGGACAACGCCGACAATATGCTGAAGGTCAACTACATCTACCTCAACCTCAACAAATGACGGGGCATTCCGGAAAAAATCGGATTGGTTAGATAAATCGGGAGGCACAGATGAGATACTTCGTTCTGGCAATTCTGCTGGTTTCAGCAGGATATGGGGAGGTATTGCCCACACTGATTGAGGATTCCTATACATCAACCACCTTTGAACTTGATTTCCCCCAGCCTGTGCTGACGCCGGTTGAGGGTGATTACTATAGAGTGGAGATTCCCTATTTTGGCTATCGTGGCAAGCCCAACGGACCTATGCTTTTCGGAAGGACATTCTGGGTGGCGGTGCCCAAGGGCGCTCAAATTTCGGTGGAAATCGTTGATACCGGGTGGAGCGAGTATCTTGCCATCAAGCCGGCGCCGCTTTGCTCTTTGACCCTCAACTGGAACCTTATGGGCAAAGTTGACCCGCAACTTTATGGACAGCATTTCGGCGGCGAGGTAAAAATCATTGAGGACGCAATCTGGCGGGGCGTCAGGGTTGTCGGCGTGGATATTGTGCCCGCCGAATACGACCCCGAAAAGGGCGTGCGGTTTATGAAATCGCTCACCGTGAGGGTGAACCATCCCGGCGGGAAGGGAACTATCTACGACCGCAGGCTTTATCATCCGTGGTTCGGGCAGTTGTATGAGGCGTCGCTGGTCAATCCTGCGGCGGCAATTCCGCCGGCGATGTATTCCTTCAAGGAATGGGACCCCGATTCAGGCGCCGAACTTCTGATAATCTGCGCCCCCGAGTTCGCCGATGAGGTCCAGAACTGGGTGGACTGGAAACTGTGGATGGGTATGCCCACAAAAATCGTCACCACCGATGTCACCGGGACATCAACGACCTCGGTGAAAAACTACATCCAGAACGCCTACGACAACTGGGCAATTCCGCCGGCGTTTGTGCTTCTGGCAGGCGACGAGGAGCATATCGCCACATTTGTGAATTACGGCGGAAACATCGGCGACCACGACTACACCACCCTTGAGGGCGCGGATGAGTTCTCCGATGTGTATATCGGGCGAATCTCCGCCGACACCGACCTGCAGATGCAGACCATTGTGCAAAAGCACCTGAACTATGAGAGGTATCCCGACACCACCGATGACTGGTTCCTGCGGGCGGTGGGAATAGCCAACGAGGATGGGGAATCGCACGAGATAAGCCCGTCCTACTGTGCGAACCTCGGTCCGGCGGATTCATCGTATCTCCACGCAGTTACATACGGGATGGACACCTGCGCTGGGGCATCCGGGTTTATCTCGCATCCGGATTTAAGAAGGTGCAACGGGGATGGCTATTCCGATGCGGCGCCTTTAATAGCGGCAGGAGTTGGTTTTGTGCTGTATCGCGGGCAGGCTTGGCCCGATTACTATTATACTTTCCGCGGTGGACTTGACACTGTTGACAACAACGGCAAATGCCACATCAATGTTTCTATAACCTGCGGCACAGGGGATTTCAGAAATGTATATTGGAGCGATGATGAGGTTATGGGCGAGCGGTCCACCCGCGCTGGCACACCGGACCATCCCAAAGGCGCGGTTCAATTTGTCGGGCAGACCGCGGTCAGTTCAAATTCTTTAGAAAGGTCATCTCTGTCTTACCATATGTTTAAGGGGTTTTTCAAGGAGGGGCTCAATCCAGTCGGTGCGGCGCACTGCTACGGCAAGAACGGATGCTGGGCGGAGTTCGGCGGCTCATCTGATGCCCGCGAGGAATTCGGCAGGTCAGCGCTTCTGGGCTGCCCGGAAATGTTAGCCTGGACAGGCGATATCGTCCCGCCGAGCGTCACCTGTCCTGATGCCGTCCCGCCGGGCACGATTTCTGTGGATGTAACCATCTATCGGTCAGGAGAACCTGTCAGAAACGCCCGCGTGGCGCTACATCACGGTTCAGAATTCTCTTACGGCATCACCGATTCCACCGGATTCGTCTCCGTGGTTGTGGGGGTTTCCCCTGCTGACACGCTGATTTTGGTGGTCACAGGTCCCAACATCTATCCCTATCAGGACACAATCTATGTTATCACTGGGGGAGTGGCGATATACTGCGCCCCCACCACATTCAGCGACATAACCGGCGACCACGACGGACTGATAAACCCCGGCGAACGGATTTCGTTCCGCCCGAGGATAACCAACCTCGGCGATGAGGCATCATCTGCGCTGACCGGCGTGGTGAGAACCACAGACCCGATGATAACTTTTGTGGATTCCACCACATCGTTCCCGCCTGTGGCTCCGGGGGATACAGTTTACGGCGACAGCGTGACCTTTATCGTGAGTGAGGACCACCCATATACCAATGCGCTCACGCTCACTCTGGAAATCTCCGGAGACCCACACGGTCCCTGGACGAGGACTGTAATACCCAGACCCGAAATTCACCGGTTTGAGGCATCGTTCACCAGCGTTACTGTTGACGATTCCCCGCCGTTTGGCGATGGCGACGGCGAGGCAGAACCGGGAGAAAATATCGCCCTTACAATCACGCTCTCAAATAACACTTCCGCTGACGGCTTCAACATAGGCGGGCGCCTCTTCACAACAACACCGGGCATCTGCGCCGTCACCCAAGCGGATGCATCCTACGGCGATATGATAAGGGGGGCTTCCGCCACCTCATCGCCCCAGTATTTTGTGTCCATATCGCCGGAAACTTCGCCGGGCGAGGAGATGAGTTTCAGCGTCCACATTTTCGGAGTAT
>QNBZ01000291.1 GCA_003644295.1 Planctomycetota bacterium | reverse complement strand
CCGTATGTAGGTGCGAATTTTCGAGGGGTTCGCAAGGCAGCAATCCAGTTCGGTATTCAAACGAAACCGAACAACATCCATTGCTTCAAGGTCTAACGGGTCGCTGATAATCAGTTTCAATCTTCCGTTATTCATACTCATCGGCAGTACGTTATGCCTTCTTATAACTTCTACCGGCACAAGCTTCATTGCCTCAGGCGCAATTGTGATTCCATCTAGATCGACATATTCCAGACCGAACTGTTTGGCGATTGCCTTGGTTAGAGTTTCTTCTTCGACCAGCCCCAGTTCGAGCAGCACTTGACCCAGCCGTTTTTTATTTGCCCTCGAAGTCTTAATTGCGTTTAGCAGCGGCTGCTTTTCAACCAGCCCTGCTTTGTAGAGTATTTCGCCCAAATGTCTGCGTTTTTTAGCCATATTCGTTCCGCATAGCATTCGCTACAACAAATTTTATTATAACATTATATTATAACATTATTAAGCAGGTTAGTCAAATTCACGATTTCAACCGGAGCATATTCAGAACTGTTTGAGCCGCTCGAAGTCTTATGAAATTTCTATCGCCGGGTATTACGAAGCGTTTAGTTTCATGCTCATTAGCGGAACTTACGCTAATATATACCAGTCCAACGGGTTTTTGTTCGCTTCCGCCGGTTGGGCCGGCTATGCCGGTTGTGCCGATGGCAAAATCTGCTCCCGACCTTTCCCTGGCGCCTTTTGCCATAGCTCCGGCTACCTGCTCGCTGACGGCGCCGTGTTTTTCAATCAATTCAGCCGGCACGCCAAGCTCGGCGGTTTTGGCGGTGTTGCTGTAAGTAACCCAGCCGTGAGTGAAATATCTGCTTGCCCCGGGGACATCGGTCAGCAGCTTGGCAACGGCGCCGCCCGTGCAGGATTCAGCCACGGCGACTGTCTTGTTCTGTTGAGCCAGTTTTTCACCAACCACTTCAGCCAAGGTCTGCTCGCCGGTACCATAAACCAGTTTTCCAAGCAATTTGGTAAGCAACTTTTCATCTTTCTCAGCCATTTCCCGTGCATCGCTCTTCTCTTTTGCGGTTGCGATAATGTGCAGCGTAATTATCCCATAATGAACAGTGCAATTGATTAGCGGGTTTCTGCCTCTCTGCATCAACTCGCCGAGCAATGTTGCGATGTTTGATTCCCCTGTGCCAAAGCATTTTAGCTTTCGGACAACGACGGCCTGGCCGGTGGTGAATTTACTTAACTTCGGCAAAACCAATTCATCAAACATCTGCTTCATTTCCGACGGCACGCCGGGCATAGCGGTAAATAATTTACCCATTGTCTTGGCCATAATGCCAGGTGCCGTGCCGGTGCTATTCGCAAGCGCATCAGCGCCGGCAGGTATGTATGCCTGAACCTTGTTTATTTCGGGCATTCGCAAAGCTCGGCTGGTGAAAAAATCTTGTATCTTTCGCAGAAGCTCATCCTGTAGTTGCAATTCAACTCCGAGGAACTTTGCAAACGCTTGGCGTGTCAAATCATCATCGGTCGGGCCTAATCCGCCGGTTACCAGAATCACATCGGCATCATCGCCTGCCAACTTCAACGCTCGCACAATCGAATCTATATCGTCTCCAACCGTGTAGGAGCTAACAACAGGTATTCCGTTCGAAAGAAGTTTGCTGCTCAAATATGCAGCATTAGTGTCTATTGTCTGGCCGCTTAGAACCTCATTGCCAATACTGATGATACTTGCTTTTTTCATAGCATTAAAATTCAATTAGTGCCTTAACTACGCCATCACGATATTCGGCAACCATATCGAAGGCCTGCTGAGTTTGTTCGAGTTTGAATCTGTGAGTAATCATAAAATCAATCTTTGCCCTGCCGGAAGCTATCAAGTCAATGGCCTTCTGTGTGCAATGGTTTTGCCTGCGAACATTGACAAGAGTAACTTCTTTCCTGCGTATTCTGTGAATAATAAATGAAATTCTCTCAGTGCGCGGAATGCCAACGAGCATCAACCTTCCGCCTGGCTTAAGCAGTTCAACCGCCTCATCAAGCGTATCCTGCTGACCTGCGCATTCGTACACAACGTCCATTCCAAGCTGCTGCCGCTCAAGGATTTGCTTTACAATATCGTTGTTTTCAGGATTGCCAACCCAGACAGCCCCTGCCTTTTTGGCAATATCCATTCGCTCTTTGATTTTGTCGGTCATATAAATCGCTTTTGCGTTCTCGGCCTGTGCCGCAGCCATACAACTCAACCCTATCGGCCCTGCTCCCAGAATCGCAATCTCTGCATTCTCAGGCATTTGCGCCTGCTTAACCGCATAGACACCAATGGCAAATGGTTCACATAGTACCCCTTGCTCAGGCGTGATGGCCCCATTGATTGGAAAGCAGCTTTCCTGAGGCATAACGATATACTCACACAGGCAGCCGCCGATTTGCCCTGGACAGCCGAGGAATTTCAGATTTCGACAGGTATTTTCCCTGCCCTGTTCGCATTGGTCGCATTTATGGCAGGATACAGCAGGGTCAACCACTACTTCATCGCCGACTTTCACTTTCGTAACAGCGCTGCCGAGGGCTTTGACCGTTGCAGTACACTCATGTCCGACTATGAAGGGATACTCGACGATCTGCGAGCCGATTTTGCCGGTTTCATAGTAATGCACATCGGAGCCGCAAACGCCGACCATTTTGATTTTCAACAGGACGTCTATTTCTTTTTTTATACTTGGCTCCGGCACATCGGCCAATTCCATCTGCCGAATGCCAGTCAATAGAATCGCTTTCATATCAACCTCGACGGAGTAATAGTTTTTCACACATTGAATCTGAAATTGATAATGTCGCCGTCTTGAACAACGTAGTTTTTGCCT
>QNBZ01000290.1 GCA_003644295.1 Planctomycetota bacterium | reverse complement strand
GGCAGAAAACAGGCACGGCTCCGCCGTGATGATGATAACCGGAGTTAAGGTGAATGAATTCTCTCTCCTCCTCTTCGCTGGGTTTGTGGTTATTGAAAAACGAACCCAGCGCGAAGATTGGCACGGCCTTATGTCGCCGTGATAATGATAAATTAACAAGTTAATATGCCAGAGTAAAACGCGATTGAGAGCAAGCACGGCTGATGTTAAGCCGTGAGAAGATAAATGCTCATGAGGAGTTTTCTCCCCCCAGGCTGGGCTTGATAACCAAAAACGAAGTCAACATATATGTGGTTGACAAGCCCGGCAGAAAACAGGCACGGCTCCGCCGTGATGATGATAACCGGAGTTAAGGTGAATGAATTCTCTCTCCTCCTCTTCGCTGGGTTTGTGGTTATTGAAAAACGAACCCAGCGTGAAAATGACCGTAGCCGCTCCGTGTGGCTGCGTTTGAAATAAAATTGGGTAATTGAAATACGGATGTGAAAAGTAAAACAGCAAAAGGACGAAGGAAAAGGTATGTAGATAGAACAGTTTTTTAAGGAGAGAGACGATGCAAAAGTTAATAATTATTTTAACCGTTACCGCTCTTTTTATGGGGGCTGCGAGGAGGATTGAGGCGGTCGAACTCGTTCCCGTAGTTGACCTTTATGCCGAGCCGGCAGCCGGAACTTCGGTCAACGTCAACGATACTTTCACACTGGCTATTATGGCGCGTTTCAGTGAGCAGGGGTCCTGGTGTGCCACTGAGATTGTTTTCGAATGGGACCCAACATACCTGCGGCTTGATGGAGAGACTGAAAGCCCTCTTTTCAACGAGTCGGACTGGCTGAGCCACGAAATAAACGACACTTGGCTCGATGGAGACGCCGGCTACAAAGCAACTAACTATGACATTCCCATAACGATGGACACCCGCGTGGTTACGTTGAATTTTACTGCGTTGGCCCCTGTTTCGTCCACGACTTTCAATATCGCACTCAACGCTGTCGCCTATCCGTCAGAACCGACCACTGTGGTACTTGATGCAATAGCTTTAGAGGACTGTCACGGCGGTCTTTACGGGGCGAACATAGAGATTGTTCCTGAGCCGGCAACGATTGCAGTGCTTAGTTTTGGCGGACTGTTGTTCCTGCACCCTCGCAAATAGGGACATAGCTAATCAGCGATTTCACCCCCGGTTTCGCCGGGGGTTTTCTCATTTTTGGATGTGAACATAGTAATGTTTTAGCCCAAATTAGCCGATTTTATTATATTGGTGTAGCCGGTTAGGAGCCGAAAACTCATTTAAGGCTGCAATCTTGTGAGATTTTTTGCAGAAACCAAATATCAAATATCAAATATCAAAATTGTGGGGTTGCCACTTTGTGGCAACGACTTCCTTAATTTTGCACTTTGCATTTTGATTTCTGCATTTTTAGCTGTCGGCTGTGCGAATCACAATCGGATGGAAGATATGTCTAAAAAAAGCCGTTTCCTTGAATCTGCAAAAGTTGATTTCGCTAATTGGCCGGGCGGAATTGTCGAAGATTCAAAATACGCATTTCTTCGGAAAGATAATATCACGGCTCTGTTGCTGGCCGGCGGCGCAAGCATTGCGATGAACAACAGTGGAGCCGATGATGACATTGCGGACAACTTCGAGAACCATCGGCTTTTTCAGGGCTTTACGGATGAGACGCTCAACGTCGTTGGCTGTCCGGGGACGCACTTTGCGGCGGCTGGCCTTTGGTATGCGCTTAGTGCGGAAAATCAGGATGAATTTAACAAACAACGGGCAGGGACGATGATGACCGCTCTTGCAGTTACGGGGCTTACTACGGTTGGGCTAAAAGCGGTCAGGGACAATGAGACTCCCAACGGCAAAAGCTGGGCCTGGCCGAGCGGCCACACGGCAAGCTCGTTTTGTGTTGCTTCTGTTCTCGATGAGTTTTACGGCCCGAAGGTTGGAATACCGGCATACATACTGGCTGGATTTGTGGGCTATCGGATGATGGATACAGGCGACCACTGGGCCAGTGACGTCGTCTTTGGCGCAACTCTCGGCTGGGTTGTCGGCCACAGTGTCGCCGGCAAGCACAAGGAGTTGGAGGTTGCAGGTTTTAAGGTTTTGCCGTATATGTCACACGCCCGCAGGTCCGTAGCAGGTGTTAGTCTGGTTAAGCAATTCTATTGACCTTTGCATAAGTAATGGAACGAACTGCATAACCCGTGCTCGTGGAGTATAAGCTCTTATTCTCACAAGAAACGGCTACACTGTTCATACCAGTATTTCCATATCGGCTGTTTTTTAAAAGTAAAGTCGTTTTTTAGAACCACAGCTTCCCATATCCAGAAGACAGCAACGGCCAGAAACATTATTACGTTAATAGGGCAGATAGCTACTCCGTATTTCTCTGTTACGCTTATACTTTGGCCAAAGGCAAAGAGCACATACGAGATGCTAACGTAGATGCTAAATAAGCGGGCGACTTTATTTCGCAAAACGATAATACCAATCAACAATATGATGGGAATTATTTTGAAAATTGGATATAGCTCAGAATGCGAGTAGATGACAGCTTTCCCGATTGCTTGGGATATCACGCTTCCCCACTCTTCAGGAAACTTGTAACCTTTTGATGCATACGGCGGAATGAACTGAATTAAAACAAAGAGCAGAAAGAACCACCATTTTAGGGTTATTCGTTCCAGCTTTCCCTGCTGATGGGATTGATAAGCCATTTTTTCACCTCAACTATTGACCTTTGAATAAATAACTAAACGAATCATATTTTCAATTTTGCACAGTGAAAAAACGAACGGAGCAAATTTTGTTGGACAGCTTGGTAACGCAGAGAGTAATCAACCTTATCAGCCAG
>QNBZ01000289.1 GCA_003644295.1 Planctomycetota bacterium | reverse complement strand
TTACGAACCGCCAGAGGAAACGACTCTGAAAACTGTAGAGCAACCCAATAAGCCAGCCGAATCTACTATTATCAGACGGTCATATAAGCCGGAGCCGGTTGACCTCGGCGAGGAAACGCTTGAACTGAATTTGCCCGAGAAACTTAAAATAGTCCAGTTGCTGGCTCTGGTCGGTGAATACTTACACCTGGACTATATGTACGACCCTGTCCAATTAAGAGGCAAAGATGAGGTTACGCTACGGCTGCGAGGGCCTATCAAGATAAAGGATTTGTATCCTCTGCTGGAATCTGTACTGAAGTTCAAAGGGCTTGCGATGGCCCGCAAAGGCAATCTGGTAACCATAGTTCCCGCCAGCGAAGCGCTGAATATCGACCCTGCCCTGCTAGACGCCGAGAAAGGCAGCGTTCAGTACGGAGACGTAATCGTAACACGCATCTTCAAGCTGAAACATATAGACCCGACCAGTGCGAAAAATCTTTTGGCCGGTATGAAACTCGGCGCCGACATCAATACCTCAATATCCGAAGCGAAGATGCTTATCGTTACCGGCTACGCCTACCGTATGCCGCGTATAGAGCAGCTTTTGAGAATGATTGATAAGCCGGGTGAGCCGAAGCAGTTCAAATTCAGGCAGTTAAAATACACGATGGCGACAAAACTCGCGCCGCAGATAAAAACACTTGCCGAGCAGCTTGGTACGGTTTCGGTCTCTGTTGCCGCTGCGCCGGCGCCGCCTGCGCCGAGGCACGGCAGAAGACCTGCGCCAAGGCCGGCGCCAAGTCCAAAAAAAGAAGCCGCTGTGTATCTCGACGCCGACGAAAGAACAAACCGCATTATGATGATAGGACTTGCCGAGCAACTGGATGCCGTCGAGAAGCTGATAGACGTTCTCGATGTCGAGCAGCGTGACCTGCGGACTCTGCGATTATACGAAATCCAGCATGTTGGTGCCGAGGAGGTAAAGGAAAAGCTGACCGAACTTGGCATAATCGGCGGCGGTAAAGGCAAAGGAACAACCCCGTACAAACCGACCAAGGACAAAACGGCTCCGTCTTCAGCCGGCGGTGTGGTAAGTGAGCCGCTGGTAGAAGAGCCGCAGGTGGTAATCATTGATGCGACTAATTCGCTTCTGGTTAACGCAACGGATGAACAGCACAGCCGAATAGCTTCGATTATCGGATACGTGGACAGCGAAACCCTCGAACAGGCGATACCTTATGAGATTTATCAACTTGAAAACCAGTCACCGGTGGAGATTGCTGAAATTCTGAATAAACTCGTCCAGGAAACCGTAAAGGATAAGGAGGGAAAGATTCAAAAAGTCGTAAAAAAGGAAGAAAATATCACTATCATCGGCGATGAAAATACCTTCTCACTCATCGTTTATGCCAGCAAGAAAAATCAGGAGTGGATAAAGAAGCTGATAGATAAACTCGACAAAAGAAGACCACAGGTGCTGATAGACGTTTCGCTCGTCGAGATAACACGGGATAAAGAGTTCGCTTATGACCTCAGTCTTATTACAAATGCCAGAGACCTTGTAACAGGCAACATCGGCATAACCGGTAAGATTTTACCGCTTGGCGCCGGTGCCAGTACGGTTCTCGAAGGTGGATTCAATCTGAAAGACGCTGAGGGCAAATACACCAAGAGCGTAGTCGGATTTTATAACGATGACAGAATCCAAGCATTGTTAAACGCAATAGACTCGAAAGGTTACGGTCGCGTCCTTGCCCAGCCGAAGGTTCTGGTCAACGATAACGAAGAAGGACTGATAGAAACTACCGAAAAAACCTATGTAAAAGAGGAAACCACAAGCTATACAAGTGAGGGTATTCCAATCACGACATCCAAGTGGCAGGAATACCCTGCTGTAATTAAGCTGTCCATTACTCCTAATATAAGCGAGGGCGATTTGTTACGCCTTGTAATTGATATGACGCGTGAGGACTTTGAGAAAAAAGAAAACGCTCCGCCGGATTACAGAACGAGCAATGTGAACACAACTGTTACTGTCCCTGACGGCAGCACTATTATTCTCGGCGGCCTGACTAAACTCAAGCAGGCGAAAGGCGGAAGCAAAGTGCCTTTGCTGGGCGACATACCGCTTGTCGGAGCGCTGTTCAGAACCGTTTCGAACAGTGACAAGACAAGTAAGCTCTATATCTTTGTTAAAGCCAATATTCTTCGGCCTGATGAGACCATTGGCCTTGGGCAGCTTCAGCAAATCTCTGCAAGAAACAAGGAGGCCTTTGAAAAAGCTGAAGATGAATTCCAGGCTCATCAGAGTATCCCTGGCGTAGAGCCGGAGCCGATAGACCCGCTGCACATCCTAGAGCAGGACTGATGGAATTTATTATTTACTCAAACCAAGCGCTCCGTACTGTCATACATACGGAGGCAGGTATCCAGGAGCATATTTGTACAACGGATTCCCGCTTTCGCGGGAATGACAAATACTGCGTATCAATAGTAAATCGTAATAGAGCATAGTAAATTGAAATGAATGAAGGATTTATTGATACAAACCGCTAAACAGACGGGGCTGGTTGACGCCGAGCAATTGGCTAAATTCCTCGAAAATAATCAAACAAACGAACGCCTCGATGAAGTTTTGCTTGCCTGTCCATACTTTACCGAGGAAGCCGTCCTGAAGCTGTTCGCCGCTGCGCTGGGATGGGAGTTTCTGACAGAAATACCGGCCAAATCTGTACCAGCCGAATTCATAGAAACAATCCCTGCTACTTATGCTCAACACCATTATCTTATCGGGGTAAAACCAGAGGCCAATGACGGCAACGGCGAGCTTACTGTGGTTTTGTCAAAGCCGTTGGATGCAAATGCATTAGATAACGTATCTAAGATGACA
>QNBZ01000288.1 GCA_003644295.1 Planctomycetota bacterium | reverse complement strand
GCAGGCATTGGCTAATTTCTTGGGCACTGTAGCAGAGATGTCTCCCTACCTGCTGTTCGGCTTTCTCGTGGCTGGAATTCTTTCGGTGTTTATATCACAACGTGTAGTGGAAAAACATCTTGGCGGTAAAGGGATATGGTCGTTGGTTAAAGCATCGCTTTTCGGTGTTCCACTACCTTTGTGTTCGTGCGGCCTTATGACAGGCCCAGCGACGAATGCTGCCTCATTTGTAACTATCTGGAAAACATTAGGCTCTAAAACTGCTATCACTTACCTTCTTACTGTGGCAAGCTGCGCCCTTTTAAGCGGCATCTTGCTCGATTACATTGCTGCCGGCGTTGATTTTGAAGTGGCCACTCGCCCGGCTGCGATGCTACCGCCTTTGATTAAAAATGCATCAGCAATTGTGGTCATTACTATTTTAGCACTTGGGGCTATAAGTAAAAAAAAGAATAGAAACTAACATCAGCGGAAAATTACCTTTTTAGAAACAAGCTACCGGGCAGTTGTTTTATCAACTCCTTTATCCAAAGCGATATCAGTCCGGCATTGATACTGCCCGGGGCTGAACAAACCCAATCAAACCCAATTTCAAAAGGGATTATTTGGTCAGCAGGTTTGGACTCATTCTTTGTCGCCATTTGGGCAGTTGCTCACGCTTTACCTTTTCCCATAATCCTTTATTCTGGCTGCGAGCAACTGCTTCTAACTGCTGGTATTTATGAGAAAAGCTGTGGGAAAAGCGCAGGTCCGCATAAGCGAAACCTTCAAGCAGCAGAACCTCGTTTAGAAATCGGCCATCAGGCAACTGAACGTAGGCCAATAGTCGGCCATAATTTCCTCTGGTGCGATGGTTTTCGAGGAAAACTTTAACTTGTTTTCCAAGAGCCAATTCGCAAGTAAATTCGGTGGCCTCTGGTCCGAAGTACATAACGGGGCTTTCCGGCTTTTTGGTCTCCGGCGTATCAACTCCCCAGAGCCGGATTCTTGTATGTCCGTACTTGCTGTCGGGGATGTTTATATCGATAGTATCGCCGTCAACAACATTCACGACGGTGAAGGTTTTTTTGTGATACTTTTCAAAATCATAAGCTCTTGCTTGTTCTTCAGATTTGTGTTGCCGCTGTTGGTTGCGTCCGACGTGGCTGTGGTCGAGCCAGACAAGAACGGCTATGAGGAGAAAACACACGGCAAGTATGGTCGAACGCCGGCGTCTACTCATTGCGTAAGTGATTTTAGTTTTTTTAGACACGGACTAACACTATTCTTTGGCGAAGCGCTCCGGATTTACATAAATCAAACCACATAACATTAGTAGAACATTTTTTTCTATAAAAAACACGATTTTCTTTGACAAAATAGCCGTCGGCCATTAACTTTTTGTTAATTCTAACCCTCAAAGTGGAGGATTATTTTATGCAGGAATACGAAGAACTTAAAACAATGGTTGCTGAAATCGAAGCTGATTTGAACAAGGCCGAGGGCGGAAATAAGGCGGCTGGAACGCGTGTCCGCAAGCAGATGCAGAAGGTTAAGCAGGCAGCTCAGAACGTCCGCAAGCGTGTCCTTGAAATCAGGTCATCTGAATAGGTAATCACAAGTAGCTGTAAACGTTGATGTTGCGCATTTTCAGAGTCGGCTTGAGCGGCGCCGTCTGGCTGTCGAAGCCGGTGGTAGCAAGTGGTTCTGGAATGTGCAGGATGTTTTTGAATAGGGGTAACAATGCCGCCGGCATTATTGTTTGATTTATCACAAATAGACCTGCAAGCAAAACCGGTCTTCGACAAAGAAGCTATCGAGAAAGTCAATCCACAGCGATTTGAGATGCAGCATCTCGATGGCGTTCTCTGGTATGATAAGGAAAAATTTCTCATTCTGGGCTATAAAGATGTAACCGAGAATGAGTTTTGGGTTCGCGGCCATATTCCTGGCAGGCCGCTGATGCCAGCAGTAATAATGGTCGAGGCGGCGGCTCAACTGTCGGGCTTTTTCGTAAAGCGGATTTACGAACTGGGGGGCTTCATCGGATTTGCCGGAATAGATTCAGCAAAATTCCGCGCTGTTGTCGAGCCGGGACAAAGATTGTATCTGCTCGGCCATATCACTAAATTCAAGAGAAGAAAATACACTTGCAGCGTCCAGGGGGTTGTCAACGGCACTATGGTATTCGAAGCGGTCGTATCCGGCTTAGAAGTTTGAATTAATTCCGCCATCCGTTTGGCGAAATCAATCATTTGTGCAGGTAGTTGAGGGATATGATTTTTAATAATACAGATTTTCACAAGGTATTTTGAGTGTGTTTTTGGGTAGGTGATGTAGGTTTTCGGGCTGTAAATGTGGTTTTTGTTCGACCATAAGCGCAGGTATTGAAAAAAACAGGGTAAAAAAGACCCGAAACTAACGGAAATTGACGAAAACGCACGCCTTTTGAACGGCAATGAACAAAAAGAGACGCTTTTCGGACCACTTTTTTGCAATCCCCCTGCGCAAACGGTCGAAATTCGTATTTCGTATTTCGTGAAGATTTTACGGTGTGTGTAAAATGAATTTTGCACAGCATACAAGATTCTGCCATCCCAAAATCCTGCGGATTTGAGGCTGCCACCCAAAGTGGAAAGCGGCGGATGACATTCGTGAGGCGTCTTCAATGTTCGTAGTTCAATGTTCGTAGTCCATTTGTAACGCTTCAGTCGGAATTGGACATTTCCTGAAACAGTTCGTTTATTTAATTTTTCAAAAAGCGATAATTTTCGTTTTTTTCCACTTATTACGCTGCCAAAAAACTATATCTTACGCTCATCATTACAGCGTGCTTTTTTGCTGCGCAAAGGACTGGCCGTGGGCGGAGCAACCCACGGCCAGCAAAAGTTGTATATACGCCCCCCCT
>QNBZ01000287.1 GCA_003644295.1 Planctomycetota bacterium | reverse complement strand
GACAACTTGCCCCGCCCACCGGCGGGGCAGTTCCTTTTTATTATACCCCACGCTACTCAAACCCGCAATCGTCGTCAACTTGCGATGACCCATTTTTGCAAGGGTTTCGGCTGTAAGAGATGGTTTTTGAATAAGTTGTATCATTCTGATGCGTATTATCGCTCGGGCAGGTCAGAATTTTTGTTGACAAAAACTACACCATCATGAGCTTGCGGGGCTTTTTTTCATCGACTCTGCGCATACTGTCACCGCAATGACCCTGATTCTGCAAGTATTGTAAATGTCCCCCAGAGTGTACATATCTCACGGCGGCCTGCACCAGCTCAACAGGCACATCTTTGCCCGGCTGGAAAATCCATCACGCAGGCAAATAAGCAACCGATAAAACCAGAAGCTCTTCGGCTTTCTACAATATCGAAGTTTATTTTCTATCCACTTACCGATGTCTTTGCAGTGAGACTGCAGAAAACTTAAAAATCCCATCGCCAAAGCAGCTAAAAATATCAATTGCTGTATGCTTTTGTATCTTCTGACCGCAAATCTCGCCAGGCCTATTCGACCTTTTAGAAACTCCACGGACGTCTCACAGCCAACCCAACGTTTGGCGTATCTATTGCGCACCTGCAAGGCCAGGGCTTTCTTTTCTACCACCATATCGGTAAGGAGTATAACCGGCTTCTCATAACCTTTGGTATGATAGGCCACCACGTATAAAGCTTATCTATGTCAGGCAGATACACCTTCTTGTAAACCAGCTATGAACGACTTTCAGCAAATAGATGCTCTACTAAATCACGCAAGATTATATGCACACCATTGTCAACTACCACCATTCTATCACCACGCTGGCGAATAATAAAATTGCGTAAGAATGCTCAATATCTGGGCATTCTCTGACATCTGTCCTTCAGCTTCTAAGCTGTAAGGCCAGAGCATCAAGGGCCAGATGATACCATCTTTATCCCTACAGTAAACCTCCATACACCAGTAGCCGGTAACCAAACAACCTTTGTTTCCGTCACGAACCAGAGACAGGTTCTCCATCTTTTTAGCATATTGCTTCGGCCTTTGGCTTGGGCAAGCATTCAGCTATGTACCGGGTGAATTTATTGAAAGATTTTCCTGATATTTTGACGATATGATTAATAGATTTCATTTGAAACCGCCATGTCGTAGCTTTTTAGCTAATATCGACATGGAGGTTATTTTTTGTTCACTAAGACTGGCTGCTGCCACCCCACATAAAAAATGGGTCATCACGAGATTAACAGCGCAGAATTTGCTCGTTGACATTATAACAGGCGATTCTTATTCTGGATATGAAAATCAGGCACAAAGGAACAGAGAAACAAAGGCACAAAAAAGTAGCAAAGTTCTTTTGGTTAGCCCTGCCATCACTATGGCAGGGTTTATGTCCAACAAAGAATATTGAATGTCGAAAGAAGAAACAAAAGCAAGCAACGAGCAACGAGCGACGAGCGACAAACCCGTTGCGTGGTGGCACTGGCACAGGTGGCTGTATAACTGGGTCGTCCACTGGGCTGATACTCGCTTCGGCATCCCTGCGCTTATTATTCTTGCCCTGACCGAGCCGATTTGCGTGCCGATTCCAGCGGACGTGCTGGTCATAGGACTTTGTCTGGGTAAGCCGAAACGCTCATTAAGATACGGCTTGACCTGTGCGCTCTTTTCCGTTCTCGGCGGGACAATCGCTTTTTCTCTCGGACTGGCGATTGGGCCGGAAAGGGTCGTCAGCTTCTTCGAGCAGATATACTTAGGCAACAAGGCGCATCAGGCGCTCGAGCTTTATCAGGAGTATGATTTCTGGGCAATTTCCATCTCTGCACTGACGCCGGTGCCATATATGCTCTTTAGCTGGCTCGGCGGAATGGCTGAAGTATCACTACTAAAGTTTGTATGTATAAGCGCTATTTTCCGCACAATGCGGTTCGGCGGCGAAGCACTGCTGTTTTATTTTCTTGGTGCAAAGGCACGCTGGCTCATCGAAAAGTATTTCAATATCGCCACCGTTGTTGTTATTATATTGTTGGCTGTTGTGGTTTATGTAGTAAAGCTGCTCGGTCGTATGTTCACAGGTTGAAAAATGAACGATACTCAAAAACAGACACTTCTCAAAATTGCCCGTGATACGGTCGAGGCGGTTATCACCGGTGGAGCGATTCCAAAACCCAAAACGGACGATGCGGAGCTGAACGCACACTGCGGCTGTTTCGTAACGTTGAAAAATCACGGACGGCTGCGCGGCTGTATCGGCCAATTTACTTCCGATGTGCCGCTGCTCGAGCTGGTTATCGATATGGCAAAGGCATCAGCTACCGGCGACCCGCGTTTTTTCGCTGACCCAATCACTGCTGATGAGTTAGAGCAACTGGATATTGAAATCTCGGTTCTTTCGCCGTTGAAACGCACGGATGAGCCGTTAAGCTTACGGCTCGGAGTTGACGGAATATACATAAAGAAAGGATTTGCTTCAGGATGTTTTCTGCCTCAGGTTGCCACCGAGACCGGCTGGAGCAAAGAAGAATTTCTTTCCTACTGCTGCGCACACAAAGCTGGCTTGTCCGCCGACGCCTGGAAAGATAAAGAAACTGAAGTGTATTTGTTCACAGCGGAAGTATTCGGCGAGGAAAAATAGGGACAGTTCCTGACGCCTGCCGTTCAAAAACATATCGATGCGGTTCTGAATATCCGAAAAGAAATACTCGGCTGAGTAAATGCACAATCAGAAAGCCAAAATTATCGGCAGAGAGATAAAATCTGTTACAAATCTTAGTATCGGAGCGAATACTGTTCTTTTTGTTCTTAAGGTGTTAGTGGGCTTTTTGGCCGGCTCAATAGCGCTCATTGCCGATGGTATTCACTCTCTTTCCGATATGATT
>QNBZ01000286.1 GCA_003644295.1 Planctomycetota bacterium | reverse complement strand
GCCCATCTCCTCAGCTCCTTGATGGCCTCACTGAAGCTCAGTCCTCTGAGCTCTCGCAAAAGCGAGATGACGTCACCCCTGCGGTTGCAACCGAAGCAACGCCAAATTCGCTGGTAAACAACGAAGGAAGGATGAAGGTCCGGATGATCCGGGAAAGGACAATGTCCGACCCATGCTTTCCCAGCAGGCTTTAGGTTTATGCCAATCGCCCGGCAGACCTCTCGAAGGTCTACCCTTTCCTTAAGTTCTCTTGCGGAAACCCAACTTTGAGGTTGGGGGCGTTTTGCCGTTTTTAAAAGGTCCCGCAGGAAGCGTACACGCTCCTCGAGCCCATCAAGTCCCCAGGCCGTCTTGAGCAGCAACCAGGCTGCCGGGCGATCCTCCGGAGGAACGGCCAAAAGCTTAGGGGCGAGAAGCTCCTCGATGGCGCGAAGGGCCCGTTCCGCTAAGCGGAGGCGCCGTGGAACGATCTCCCGAATCTCCTCAGGAAACGCTTCGGCGATCTCCCGCGCTGTAAGAGGGCGTGTGTATTGCCTCTCAACCTCCGACCACCTTAGTCGAAGCGTCGTTTTCTCGTTTTCTTTGCCTTTTCTATCCATTGCTGGAAAACTTCCAGGTCCACAAAAAGAGAACCGCCCAGGCGGACGAAAAGCTCAGTGTGTCGTCCGCGACAGTGCCACGTGTACAAGGTCTTCCGACTAAATGGGATGCCCGCTCTTTTTAGGGCCTCTCCGTCTTTTACCGGCACAAGTCTCATTTGGGTCCCTCTTGTTGAGGCTTGACGTCGTTTGCCACAGGTTGTAAGCTGTTGTCGGAACGGATGCAATCTTATTTGCCAAAATTTTCCGACACAGAATTACATGGGGGGAAGGTCGGTTCGTAATGAAGGGGCTGAAGGCCAAGCTACTTGAGGTATTGCCCATCGATAGACTTTCCCCCTCTGTTCGAGCAGCTGTTTCTTTCAAGCCCTACTTTTTGCTCGGCGAGGTTTACCTCCATGATGAAGGGTTGTTCTTTGAACAAGAGGTGCCGTCTGAGCTGATAATGGTCGGCGGTTACAAACGGTACTTCCAGTCCCTTTTTGTTTGTCTTTATGAGATTTCCGGAATTCTCAACTCGCAGTTACAGGGAAGTAAAGAAGAGCGAAAAGAGTTCACCAATGCCGTCAAGACCTTTTTTGAGCGTGAGCTTTACCAGACGGCTTACCTGGAAGTGCCCTTAGTAACATTTTACGGCTTTGAAGTCGACCATCCTGCGTTTGTTCATCCTTATGCAGTCAAAAGTGGGTACTTCAACCTCTTCTGGGCTCCAAGGCCTCATAAGTTTGGATCTGGTTATATAGTCCGGGTCTATGACTGGCACTTTAAGGCCGAAGTTGAAGAGATCGTGGGAACGGATCCTCTCGTGCTCGCTTCATGGGCTGTTCTGGACTTAGTTTTTAAGACTTTATGGCCTGACGATCCTCGCGCTTATGGCTGGGCAAAGGAAATTAGTAAAATATTAAAATACGATTGGGAGGCAAGAAACTCACCGTTGTGGCTTGAAAGATGGCTATCTTACTTCTGTGATGTGAGCGTCGACTATGGTGAACAATTGCAAAAGACTCTCTCAGGCCTTAAAAGGGGCCGTTATATAACTGAATTTCTTCTACCCCTTAGACCTCTATCAAAGATCAGGCAGGGCATAAGACTACTATGGGATGAAGGGCGAAGCAGGGGAGGGCCGCTTGTTTCGACATGCTGGTTTTGCGGTAAGGAATTTGAGACATGGAAGCGTGGGAGCAAGTACTGCCCTGCCGAGCAGGTAAAGAACGTCGAACATGGACAGAGCCTTTGCCGCTCACTGGCATACAGGATAAAGGAGGCAATAATCAGACCTTTGTTGAAGAAAGGTATTTATGCAACTTGGAAAAATGGAGTCCTTTTGATTGATGGAAAGGAAAATATACCCCAAACCGTTATGAAGCATTTAAACCCCAAACGTAAGACATACCACCACCTTCTGCAATACCTCCAGACCCAGGCTTCACTTGGATGGCCCGACCCCGAAATCTCCGCTTGGGTCCGCCTCCGTTAAGATCCCGCGCATTATCTCTTCCATAGCTTGGGCACCCTTCCTTAAGGTTTCCTCCACAAGGTGAGCATAGCGCTGGGTCATTTCAGGGCTCTGATGGGTAAGAAGGCGTTGGATCACCTGGAGAGGAACCTGTCCCGAAGAGGCCAAGCAGGTGGCATAGGTATGCCGTAAGCCATGGAACCGGAAGTTCCTCGGTAAGCCCGCAAGTTTTCTAATGTTCACCCAGGGACTTTTGAGCTCTACCCTTTGGCCTCCCCCTTTACCCGGGAAAACGTAAGGACTCCCCTCCACCCGTGGATGGTTCCTGAGCAGCTCCACTGCCAGGCGGTTCAAGGGAATTACTTGGTCCCGGCCGCCCTTAGGGTTACGCAGGATCATCCATCCTCCCTCGAGGTCTACGTCCTCCCATTTCAACCTGAAAAGTTCGCCCCGCCTGCATCCCGTAAGCAGCGCCAGAAGAATGAGATCGGCCGCCTGCCGGTCAGGATAAGTCCTGCAAACGTGCCAGAGCCTTCTGATCTGGTCGGGCGTCAGATACTCGACTACCCGGTTACTCACCTTTGGAAGGGTTACTCTCTCCAGGGGATTTTCCCCTTCATATAAATCCATCCTGCGGGCGTAGTTGTAGAGGCGGTTGAGCAACTCTGCAATGTTGCGGATCGTCTTGGGACTTTTGCCCGCCTTCTTCAGCTCCACGATCATCCGCTGGACATCCATCGGCGAGATGGCATCCAGGGCCTTCTTGCCGAAACGCGGCTCAAGGTGCACCTGGTAGCGGTTGAGATCCCTGTCCCATCCCTTTCTGGTCTCCTTTATCTCTTCGAGGTACCTCTTCCATACCTCGTCCAGCTT
>QNBZ01000285.1 GCA_003644295.1 Planctomycetota bacterium | reverse complement strand
CGAGGCGAGACGTTCGTTACCCGCAAAATCACCAGGGCTGCGACCCGAATCAAGCTGGGCTTACAGGATAAACTGTACCTCGGCAATCTCGACGCAAAGCGCGACTGGGGGTTTGCGGGCGATTTCGTCGAGGCGATGTGGCTGATGCTTCAACAGGATAAGCCGAATGACTACGTTATTGCAACCGGCGAAACGCATTCAGTAAAAGAATTTTTAGACGAGGTCTTCGGGTATCTTGAGCTTGACTGGCAGAAGTACGTTGAAATTGACCCACGATACTTCAGGCCAAGCGAAGTTGACTTTTTGCTCGGCGATGCAAGTAAGGCGAAAAAGAATCTCAAATGGCAGCCAAAAGTAACCTTCAAAGAACTTGCAAAGATGATGGTCGAAGCGGATATGAAACTTGCCAAGAATGAAAAGATTATCAAAGAACAAAAGGGAGCAAAACAATGAGCAGTTTTTTTGAGAATAAACGGGTCGTTGTTACCGGCGGCGCTGGTTTTTTAGGCAGTTATATTATTAAAGGACTGCAAAAGCGAAACTGTACAAATATCCTCATTCCCAAAATTGAGGATTACGACCTTGTCAACATAAACGACATCGTCCGGATGTATGAAGATATGAGGCCGGATATTGTTATTCACCTTGCGGCGGTTGTCGGAGGGATTGGCGCCAATCGTGAGCATCCGGGCGAGTTCTTCTATAAGAATTTGATGATGGGTACCCAGTTAATAGAACAGGGCCGACTCCATAACATCGAAAAATTTGTCGCTATTGGCACGGTTTGCGCATATCCGAAATTCACGCCGGTACCGTTTAAGGAAGACAACCTGTGGGATGGATATCCAGAAGAGACCAACGCACCTTATGGCTTGGCCAAGAAGATGCTGTTGGTTCAATCCCAGGCGTATCGTGCCGAGTACGATTTTAATTCGATATTTCTGCTGCCGGTAAATCTTTACGGCCCCGGCGATAACTTTAACCCGGCCAGTAGTCATGTGATACCGGCGCTGATAAAGAAATGCGTCGATGCGATTGAAGCCGGTGATGATTATATCGAATGCTGGGGTACGGGTTCTGCAAGCAGAGAGTTTATTTACGCCGCTGACGCCGCTGAGGGGATACTGCTGGCGACCGAACTTTATAACGGCTCAGAGCCGGTCAATATCGGCGCCGGGTTTGAAATAACAATCAAGGAGCTTGTCGAAAAAATTGTTAAGCTTACCGGCTTTGAAGGTGAGATTCGCTGGGACAGTTCTAAGCCGGACGGCCAGCCGAGACGGCGTCTGGACGTATCGAGGGCCAAAGAGTATTTCGGCTTCGAGGCCAAGACCAGCTTCGATGAGGGGCTTAAAGAAACTGTTAAATGGTACAAGAAAAACCGCAAATGAATGTTTAGTGAACTATTTTTCAGCGTGACTTTTGATGAACTCAAATAATCGGTACGCACCGAGGAAAGGTCCATCTGTTTTACCGCTGTTGGGATGTTCAACGTAATGAGTGGGATAATAGGTAATGTTGTAGCGTCTGGCAATTTCGGGCTGTTTATCAACGTCAATCAAAATCGGGACAAAGTGGGCCTCGACATATTTTTTGACATTAGGTTTGTTATAGATACCTCGCCACATTTGTGAAGAAAAATGTGTCTGCTGCTTAAAAAAGCAAAGTAATGCAGGCTTGTTCTGTTGTTTTGCCAATTCAATGCCGGCATTATAATCTTCAATCCAGGAGATGCTTACTTTTTTCTGAGTCAAAAACACGATTATTACAAAGGCGAAGAAAACCAGGATAATTAACCAAAGGGCACGGGACTGCTTTTTGCCGGCGGAAGGCGGTGTGTTCTTCAGCGTCTGCCCGCTTGATGCATTATTATCATTGGCTTGTATCTGTGCCACAGAAACCTCCACATAAATTACAATGAACATTTATTATAGGCAAATTCATTAGCCGGTCAAGTTTTACCGCCTGTTTTTGGGCCTTAAATGAAGAAAATATCCGAAAGTGCGCTGCTGATGTACCTGCTTGTTCTGGCTGTGGCTGGGACGCTTTATGTTTTTACCTGTGCACCGACAATACTGTGGCAGGACAGCGGGATGATTCAGTACCGCGCTTGGCACAACGATATTGAGGGTGGGCTGGGCCTGGCACTTAGTCATCCGCTTTTTTACATACCGGCTATCGCTGCGAAATATGTGCCGTTAGGCGAATTCGCGCACCGTGTTAACATGGTCTCGGCAATAGCAGCGGCGGCGGCGGTTGCGAACCTGTTTTTGCTTGTGCGGCTGTGGCTCGGCAGAAACTTGCCGGCGGTAATAGCTGCGGTTACTTTCGCTCTTTCACATACATTCTGGCGGCACGCCTGCATCGCTGAAACGTACAGCTTGTACATAGCGCTGCTGTCGGCTGAGTTGATAATGCTGTTGCAGTACGTGCGGACGAAACGGATTGGGTATTTGTATCTGTTGGGACTGTTTAATGGTTTGGCAATTGCCGACCATATGTTCGCTTCAATACCACTTTTGTGTTATACCGTATTCGTTGTTGTTTTGTTAGTGAAGAGGCGTCTTCACTTCAGGCAGTTAGCAATTATTATTCTTTTGTTGGTTGTCGGTGCATCGGCTTACGAATATCTGATTATCAAAAACGTAATACAAACCGGCGATTTAGCCGGCACTCTGGCGTCAGCGGCTTTTGGCAACAGTTGGCAGGGGGCAGTGTTCAATACGTCTTTGTCGCTGAAAATCGTAAAAGAAAACATTCTGTTTCTACTGCTGAATTTTCCAACGCCCAATTTGCTGCTTTTCTTCGTTGGGCTTTTTGCATTACGCAAACGTTCATCTGAAAAAGCGTTTTCAAATATCATATTGGCTCTGCTGCTCCTTTTCTTTTTATTTGCGTTTCGATATACCGTGCCGGACAGGTATGCGTTCTT
>QNBZ01000284.1 GCA_003644295.1 Planctomycetota bacterium | reverse complement strand
GCATCTGAACTATTCAACGATGCCCTGCAAAAGGATAACACCCTTATAGGCCCAAGATATCGACTGGCACAGTGCGCATTTGCAGAAGGGCATAAAAGTCAGGGACGGGATTACCTGATTTCGGAGGCGGAACTGGCTCCGGAGGATACCGATGCACTGGTTTCTATGGGCTCGATGTTTTTAGCAATCGGCGATACGGACTGGGCGGCAAACTGCCTGCTCAGAGCGGTCGACATCGATTGTGCAAATGCAGACGCCTATTATTATCTCGGTCTTGTCAGCGTTGTGAAAGGCGAAGCCGAGGACGCTTTGGAGTTTTTTGGCCACGTCCTTGATAGCAGGCCGGACCACATCCCGGCTTTAAGAGATTCAGCCATTGTTTATCTGGCGATGGGCAGATTAGCCGGCGCCGCTGAAAGGATTAAAAAGGCGATGGCTTTGGATGCTGACGATTCACAGTTGAAGGCGCTCGAGCGCAAAATCAAGCTGGCACAAGTAATAGAGCGAATCACCGATTTTTTAGCTAAATATGTCCCCGCCCACAGGTGGCGGGGATAAACAACGGGAAAATCACTACGACGATTTTTCCGTTTTCATCTTTTGGCCGTTCACTCTTTTCTCTGGAAACAACTTGCAAGATTTGCCCAAAAGCATTACTCTATTGGCCCAGGCCGAGTGGCGGAATGGCAGACGCTGGGGACTTAAAATCCCCTGCCCGTAATGGGCGTGTGGGTTCAACTCCCACCTCGGCTATATCGTATTTCGTATATCGTATTTCGTATATCGTATTTCGTATATCGTTCGGAGATAAATATGGCAAAGAAAAAACCTAAACTAATAAACGTTAAAGAACCCAATCTATATCGGGATACTTTTCCTTATGCTGAATTTCCCAAGGTAATACTCGACGACCAGATAGTTAAGTATGATATGCCGAGAAAGATATGGATAACCGATACGACTTTCCGTGACGGCCAGCAGGCCAGGCCGCCTTATACGCCGGAGCAAATCCTGAAGATTTACGATTTGCTGCACGAGATAGACGGCGGAGCCGGCCTGATTCGACAATGTGAATTCTTTCTATATTCGAAGCGCGACAGAAAGGCGGTCGAGCTGTGCAAGGGCCGCGGCTATGAATTTCCTGAAGTTACCGGCTGGATAAGGGCGGTGGCTGCCGATTTTAAGCTGGTCCGCCAAATGGGGCTGAGCGAGACCGGTATTCTGACCTCGGCGAGTGATTACCATATATTCCTCAAGCTGCGAAAGACCCGCAGCCAGGCGATGGACGGCTATCTCGCTATTGCCAGGGCGGCTCTGGACAGCGGTGTTATTCCGCGATGTCATTTCGAGGATATAACGCGAGCCGACTATGATGGTTTCGTGCTGCCGTTCGCCGCCGAACTAATGAAGCTGGCCGAAGAATATGATAAGCCGGTCAAGATTCGTCTTTGTGATACGCTCGGTTTCGGCCTGCCCTGGGCGGGGTCGGCTCTGCCGAGAAGCGTTCCGAAACTGGTCAGCGGACTTCGGCAAATCGGTGTGCCGGCTGAATGGCTGGAATGGCACGGCCATAACGACCTGCACAAGGTACTCATAAATGCCGCAACGGCGTGGCTCTACGGCTGCTGTGCCGCTAATACCTCGATATTCGGCGTCGGCGAGCGGACCGGAAATCCGCCGCTGGAAGCAATGGTGGTCGAACACGCCCAGTTGAAAGGAGTTGTCAGCGGCGTCAACTATGCGGCCATCACTGAACTTGCCGAGTACGCATCGAAAGAACTGGGCTTTGAAATTCCGCATAACTATCCGCTTGTCGGAAGAGACTTCAACGTTACACGTGCCGGCATTCACGCCGACGGACTGCTCAAAAATGAGGAAATATACAACTGCTTCGATACGCAGCGACTGCTGAACCGCCCCGTCAGCGTAGCAATTACCGATAAGGCCGGAGCGGCGGGTATCAAGCACTGGATAGAAGCCAGGTACGAGATAGAAATCGCCAAGCACGACCCGCACATAGCTAAAATCAAGGACAGAATAGACGCCGAGTATGCAGATAACAGGGTCTCGGCAATCTCGGACGATGAAATGCGCCGCTGGATGCGAGAGGCCTTCGATGATAATTTACCACCGTTAAGGAAATGAGCGGTTTAAGCACTTTAGCTCTTCGGATTTATACGGAATGCCAGATAATAATAAGGTAAAGGCGGTACTGTTCGACCTCGGCGAGACTTTGGTGAACTTCGGTAAAGTCAATACATCCGCTCTTTTCCGCCGGGGCGCCCGGCTCTCTTATGATTTTCTGCGAAGTTGCAACCAGCCGGTCGGCAATTTTAACTACTACTGCTGGCGAAACCTGATAGCGCTGCATATACGTTATTGGCTTTCAAATATAACCGGAAAGGATTTTGATTCACTGGTTTTATTAAGAGGAATCGGCACAAAAAAAAACATTAAACTCGACAGGCAACAATGGAGGCATCTTGCGTGGCTCTGGTACGAACCGCTGAGTAAAGTGGCTAAAGTTGAATCGGAAACAAAAGAGACCTTGGCTGTGCTTAAAAAATCGGGCCTTAAACTTGGCATAATTTCCAATACCTTTGTAAATAAAAGTTCTTTGGAGAAACACCTTGAGCAGTTAGGAATGCTGGACTTCTTTACGGTACGGCTGTATTCTTATGAATTTGATTTCAGAAAGCCGGATGTGCGAATTTTTAGAGCCGCCGCTGAAAGGATTGGCCGGAAGCCGGAAAACATTTTGTTCGTAGGCGACCGCATCAACAAAGATATTAAGCCGGCGATGAAAGCTGGTATGAAAGCCGTTTTGAAAGCTGCTTACACCAACGCAGGCAAGAGAGTTCCGAAAGGCGCCTGGAAAATAAATCGGCTATCAGAGTTGCCGGGGCTGATAGAAAAAATAAACAACAAAAAT
>QNBZ01000283.1 GCA_003644295.1 Planctomycetota bacterium | reverse complement strand
TAGGAGCTTAAAATGTTCACAGGAGCAATGGTAGCGCTGGTTACGCCGTTTCAGGACGGCGAAATAGATTTTCAAACGCTCGATGAGCTGATTGATTTCCAATTGGAAAACAGTATAGACGCAATAGTGCCGGTCGGCACTACCGGAGAATGCCCAACATTGAGCCACGATGAGCACAAGAAAGTTGTCGAAAGGGTCGTCAAAGCCGTTGGCGGAGAAGTTCCCGTCATTGCCGGTGCCGGCTCGAACAGTACAGCCGAGGCGATTGAACTAACGGCCTTCGCAAAAAAGGTCGGTGCCGACGCCACGCTTCAGGTCGGCCCGTACTATAACAAGCCCACGCAGGAAGGTTTTTATCAACATTTCAAAGCGATAGCCGAAGAGGTTGACCTGCCGGTGGTATTGTACAACATACCGGGCCGATGCGGAGCCGGCCTGACGGCTGATACCGTTGTACGACTGGCAGAAGTTGAAAATATCGTCGCAATCAAAGAGGCGACAGGCAAGCTGGATATGGCCAGCGAGATTGCGACACGCTGCGATTTGACAATCGTCTCCGGAGATGATTCGCTTACACTGCCAATTGCTTCGGTCGGCGGAAAAGGCGTCATCAGCGTAGTAGCAAACATCGCACCCGGCGATGTCAAAGCGATGACGGATTTAATCCTTGAAGGCGATTTCGTCTCAGCCCGTAAATGGCACAACAAGCTTTTTGCGCTGTCCAGAAACCTGCTGAGTATGGCCACCAATCCAATACCTATTAAGGCGGCGATGTCAATGATGAATCTGGCCTCGGAAGAATTGCGTCTGCCAATGACGATAATGGACGAAAGCAAAAAAGCCGCTTTGAAACAGATATTGAAAGATTACGGTTTGGTTTGATGCTCGATACTCGTCTCGTCGCCGGAACGGCAACGGCTGCTATGAGGCCAGCCGTCAAGGGTTACAATAAAGTTCTTTGACAATTTCTATATTAACATATAACTACCGTCTAACAAAAACCAAAACAACTTGCAAGCCCAGGCTGCTTCGACCAGAGTAGAGCGTAGTTACCGGCAGACCCGTTTTTAGTATAGGCCCGTCACGCAGTGTTTGTCTGCTTTGTGTGATTTGTGAAGCCAAGCCGATGTATTTGGCAATCCGTGTTTTGCCTTTGAATCTTTTTGGACTAAACATCTCAGTTCTGAACTGTGCGTTAACAACGCAGATGTACACGTCGTTTTTTGTGAGGTGAATTTTGTTGAAGAACATTTGTTTTCTTGGTAATTTTGTTTTCATAGTTGTTCCTTTCAATTTCTCAACTTGACTGACTTTTGTATAAATGTTGCTATAGTAAAAACATACAGGCCCTGTCATTCTGAACGTAGTGAAGAATCTCACAGTTAAAATGACAACTAAAAAGTCAGTCAAGTTAACAATTTTTGGTTAATAGTAAAGTTTTTGGGTGGTTATTATAATCCTTGAAAGGACGGCCTTCATATTATCTAAACTAATGCAAAACTCAAAAGTGAAACCCAAAACTCGCCGGCTTCTCGAAGTTCTGCTCTTGAGCGCCCTGCTATGGCTCTTTTTCGTTCTTGGGGGCCGAGCGCTCTGCAAAATAGCCCTCGACCAGATTGCCGAGATAACTAATACAAAAATCAGAACCGGCTCGGTTAGTTTCAGCATCAACGGCTCGGTTCTTATCAAAGGGCTTGTAATCACGCCACACCAACAGGGTCAGTACGATGACGCTATCCTAAAAGCAGAGACGGTGTACGCACGCTTCAGCATAGGCAGTTTATTATTGCTGCATCCCCGTCTTGAAAAAATAAGCGCCAAGGATTTTGTTTTCAACGCCCAACGGAATTTGGACACTGGCCGTTGGAATTTAGCCGAGCTTAAAGTAAGGCTGCTTAAAGGCGTTCCTGGGAGAATACCGCTCGTTCGTCTCAAGAGAGGAACGCTACAATACAGTAAGGCCTCAAAAGGCAAGGTCAAAATCGCAGCAGCGATACCTATTGATGCGAGACTTGGGCCAGCTGAAAACCGGCGGGACGCTTACAGCTTTGATATTGCCACGGCTGAAACCAATGGCTTTAAGAGTACATTGACAGGACTCTGGAAGCCGGGAATGATTACAGTTACAGGGGGAATTTCATCAGCGGATATACCGGCTTTCGAAGAGGTATTGATGATAAATGTTTCAGCCGCCGAGCTGGTTTATGAACCGAACAATGCGTATTCGCTAAAACTGCGAATAAGGGATTTGGTCAGCAGTCATACCAACTCAGGCAATAAATACGAATTAGTCAAGCCGGCGTTCCTGAAAAAGTATGGCCCATTTGACGCTTTGCAGGGATTTTTCGACCAGTACCGCCCGGTTGGCCGAGTCGATATCGACCTTGAAGCATCGGGCAGTTTCGACAGATTAGCTGAAAGTAAATTACGCGGCACTATCTATTGCAAAAACGCCTCTATCTGCAGCCGTAGTTTTCCATACACAGTAGAAAACATAGTCGGCCAAATAGATTTCACCGAAAAAAGTGTATCATTGAATAACCTGCACGGTAGGCACGGCGATGTCGAGCTTGCCTTTAGCGGCTTCGCAAGAAACTTCGGCCCAGCATACAATCGCCAAATCCAAATTACAAGCGGCAATATGGCGCTGGACGATGATTTGTATAACGCCTTAAACGCAGAGCAGAAAAAGCTATGGTCGGTTTTTTCTCCGAACGGACTTGCTGCGATAAACTATTGCGTCGGCAAACAGCCAAACAGTGATGAGAAAAACATCCTGGCGGTTGAACTGCTCGACGTCGAATCGCAATGTAGCTATTTCCCATACCCGTTAAAAAATCTCACTGGAAGATTATTCTTCGACCACAACAGTATAACTCTCTTGGATGTGGTTTCGCAATTGAACGAGCGTAAAATAACACTGAACGGCAAAGTAACAGCTTACAGTTC
>QNBZ01000282.1 GCA_003644295.1 Planctomycetota bacterium | reverse complement strand
TGAAATTGCGACCTACGATAGCCACTGGTTTGATTTTCTAAAGAAGCAGTTCGATGAGGATGAAGCGTTAAGATACAAGGAGTTGAAACCCTTTAGAGATTTCGTTATGCAAAATTATAAAATCGTCCGAATGTTCGGCCCTCACGTTTTGTTCCAGTTGAAAAATTCGTCTGTAAATAAAGAATTGCGATAGCGGTGCCGGAATTGAAAATACTTATGCTCAATTACGAATTTCCGCCGATTGGCGGCGGGGCCGGCAAAGCGCATCTGTCTCTCTTGAAGCAATACGCTGATAACAGCGAGTTGAAAATAGACGTATTAACTTCGTCGCCAAAGCCGGGGTTTATTGCCGAGAAGCTTGCTGAAAACATTACTATTTACAAAGTCGGCGTCCACAAAAAGAACCTGCATTACTGGCGAAAAATAGAGGTGTTTGAGTGGCTGTTCAAAGCGGGGTTTCACTATCGCAGAATGTTACGGGAAAATGATTATGATTTGGTTCACGCTTTTTTCGGCTTTCCGACCGGCTGGCTCTGTTTCAGAACCGCAGATAAATTGCCATACATAATTTCGCTGCGCGGCTCGGACGTCCCCGGCTATAACATCCGTTTGGGTATGGATTACAAACTGATGGCCGGTCTTTTCCGCAGGATTTGGGCTTCCGCCGCTGCCATAGTGGCCAACAGCGAAGGACTGCGAAATCTTGCTCTTGAGTTTATGCCGGCTTCGGATATTGCCGTAATTCCAAATGGCATTGATACAAATAAGTTTTATCCGGCAAAAGAGAAAACGTTAGAAAAGCCAATAAAGCTTCTTACTGTCTGCCGGCTTATCAGCAGAAAAAGAATTGATTTACTCATCAGGGCGGTGGCTAAAGCAAAATCGCTCGGCCTTGATGCCAAACTTGGTATCGCTGGCGAAGGCAATCTTATGGCTCAACTTCAGAGATTAGCCAAAGAATTAAACGTTGCTGATGACGTTAATTTCATTGGAAGGGTTCCTGCTGAACAGATGCCGCAGCTTTATCGTGATAATGACATTTTCGTTATGAGCAGCGCCCACGAGGGAATGAGCAACGCTATGCTTGAGGCGATGGCCTCCGGCCTGCCGATTATCACTACCCGTTGCGAAGGTGTGCAGGAATTGATAACGGATAATGGAATTGTTCTCGAACAGGCAAATGCCGAAGAAATCGCTAAAGCCATAAAAAAATTAGCTGATGATAAACAGCTATATGAAAAAATGTGTAAGGCAGCCAGAAAGCAGGTGGAAAACTTTAGCTGGAACCGTGTTGCTAATAAATATTTGAAAATTTACAAAAGCATAATATGAAAATAAGGATTTTACATGTAATAGACCACCTTGGCTATGGCGGTGCGTCAGTCGTTGTCAAAAATATAGTTGAAGGGCTCAACAGCGAGAACATCGAAGCTTTCGTCTGTGCGCTGCGCACAAACCCTATGGCTATCCCAATCAAGGCTAAGCTAATTAACTTATCCTGCTACAGATACAACCCTTGTACTATTTTGGCGATAGCAAAACTGTGCAAAAAATACAAGATAGACATTATCCATGCTCACCTGCAAAAGTCGATAATCAGCAGCTTGATTGCAAGTTTCCTCTGCAACAGCAAAGTCGTTATTCACGAGCACGGCGCTATCTTTCGCGGCGGTACTGGTTTTATATATCGCTTACTTCTAAAAGTATTCGGCTCAAGAGCAGCCGTAGCAATTGTCAATTCTCGAGCAACAAAGGCAGCTTTAAGTCGGAGTGCCGGATTTGCGAAGGAATCAATTCATATAATTGGTAATTTCGTTGATTTCGCCCGTTTTGACTGCACGCTTTATGACCGAGACAAGGCCAGGAACACATTTGGAATCGCTGAAAATAAAACAGTTGTCGGATTTGTGGGCAGACTTGACCATTGCAAAGGTGCGGATTTACTCGTCAATGCCGCAGCAATTCTCTGTAAAAAAGACCAGCGGTACCGTTTTGTTGTCGTTGGTGAAGGAACGCAAAGAAAACAGCTTAAACGACTGGTTCTTCGATTAGGGCTGAAAGAAAAAGTTATCTTTACCGGACTGTGCAGGAATCCGGCGGAAGTTATAAGGGCTTTTGACATTGCCGTTGTTCCGAGCAGACGCGAGGCATTCGGCATTACGGTTATCGAATTTATGCGAATGAAAATACCTGTCATTGCCTCGGCAGTTGGAGGTTTGGTTGAACTTGTAACTGACGGTGTAACGGGACTAATTACACACGAAAATAGGCCGAATGAAATCGCAGATGCTGTTCAGCGTCTGGCTAATGGTAAAAAATTGCGGCAGCATCTCATTGATAACGCATACAACTTTTCTGAAAAATTTAATGTTGATGAGCATGTTAAGAAAATTGAGAAGATATACGAGCGAGTTTATGACTAAAGCAAAAGCAAATATAAAGCGGGTTGTTATTTTTGGCTCATTCAGTGGACGTAATAAGGGAGATTTAGCAATCCTGCGCTCGCAGCTTATTCAACTAAAAAGATGGGCCATAGAAGAAATAACTGTATATGTATTTACTAAAGATACGAGGCAACTGCGAGAATATCTGAGCGACATCATCACAGATGGAACAGATAGAAACAAGTTGAATATAAAGATATTGAGAAGCTTTACCGCCTATATCGGGCCCATGACGCTACCGGTACTTGCTAGGTGCGATAAAGTCATCATCGGAGGAGGCGGCCTATTCTTTGACACGAAACTACTGAATCCCTTTTTCAACCACGTGTTAAACTTATTTTTTATCACAGCATTGATTAGACTTCTTCATAAACCTACTTTGCTCTTTGCTGTAGGATGTTCGCACCTCAACTCGAAACTTAGTCGGGTCTTAACGCAATTCATTATCAATAATGCTCAGATAATAACTGTTCGCGACCAATCAAGCAAAAGTGAATTATCTTGTTTGGCAAACAAGAGTGTTCT
>QNBZ01000281.1 GCA_003644295.1 Planctomycetota bacterium | reverse complement strand
TTTTAGGAATCTGAAAAGATAAAATCTGATAACCAACTCTGATAATGGCAGGGAAATCTGAATTCGGAACAATCTTATGGCCGAAATATAAAATTGACTGATAAATACCAAAAGCCAGAAGCATCGCCACCAAAAAATACTCGAAGTATCTTTCTCTCTTGGCCAGTTGGTCTGGCTCTATTTCTTTAATGCTATCAACACGTGTTTTCCTTGAAACCTGCCTGCCGATTTTTGGCTTGGATTTTCTGAACTTTCGTTTGCTCAATGTGTTTTTCCTCTAGTATTAACCACCTAAAGATTATTAGCAGACAAATATCAATCAACCTTTTCCAGTTCTATTGTTTGAAACATACCTAGCCAATCATTGATTGGAGATAAAACGTATTCCATAGCTTTAATAACCGGATAAGTAAACGATGGCACTAACTGATGCAATGTCAGACCGCCGCTAAGCAAATATCGCAGGGGTGTATGATTGTGCATTCGGACAATCCTCAAAGACGGAAATTCTTTCTCGAACACTTTGCGGTCGCGGGAAAAAATTATCCAGCCAAGCGCACCATTACCCTGCGAAAGTGGCCCGACCTCTTCCAGAGACCATTCTGCCTGAGTATCAAAAAGCTCGTGATGAAAATTCTTATAGATAAACCTTGACCATAGTGTATTTGCCGGCTCAATCATAACGATTCTGCCGCCAACTTTAAGGCACTGTATGGCCTCCTTGAAGAAATCCCTTGGAGCAGTTATGTGATGAAGAACATCGAACATAAAAAAGACATCAACGCTTGCCTGCTCAAAGGGCATACTAAGGGCCGAGAAAACCTTATCGACATTCGGCAGCTCAAGGACGTCTGACGTAATCACGTTTGGAATTACCTCCTTAATAAAGCCGCCTCCACTGCCAAGTTCGACAAGGGTTTTCTTCTCTGGTTCACACACTGAATTCTTAAACTGTTTATAAAAATCGACGTATAATTTTCTGAGAAGCGGCTTTCTCTGTATAATCTCGGCGTGCAGCAAAGTAGTGGCATGGTCATCAAAGTCCTTGATATGTTTGGCCTCGGACAGTTTAAGACGTTCGATGATTTTCATAATTTTCCGAGCCACTTGATTTTCTTAAATGCTATCCAGCTCATTTTAAGCAGCAGCCAGCCGTGTCTGAAACGACTTATGTTTGTTGAGCCGTAGGTTCTCGCACGATACGTTACCGGCACCTCCGCAACTTTAAGGTTTTGCTTTACCGCTCCGAAGATAAGGTCGAAATCACCAAAGGGGTCGAAATCTCCGAAATACGAACGGTTGGCGGTTATTAAATCGTAGTCCTTTCGGGAGAGCATTTTCGTACCACAAAGGGTATCCCTGAATCTTTGCCCTAACAGCCAACTAAACAATGTGCCGAAGAACTTATTGCCGAGAAGATTCAAAAATCGCATTGCCTGTCTCTCCATCGGATAAACAAGCCGCGAACCATTGATGAACTCACCTTTGCCGTCGCGCAGCGCCCTAAAGAATTTCGGTAAATCTTCCGGCGGAGCCGTCAAGTCAGCGTCCTGAATAACCAGCACATCGCCGCTTGCATCGGCAAAACCTTTTCTTACGGCATCGCCTTTACCAACTCCGCCGCCCTGATGGAGCAAACTGATTTTGCGTTCCGGATGTTCATTTATCCGGCGTTCTATCTCCTCGATTGTTCCGTCAGTACTATTACCATCGACAAAAATTATTTCCGTTTCTCGACCCATCTGCGGAATGCGTTTTATCGCAGATTCGATATTGCCACGCTCGTTTCTACACGGAATCACAACAGAAACGGACAAATCCTCATCACGCCGGGCAGCGGGAATTGGACGAGCTATTACAAGATTCACTAAATTAAAAAGACGAAATCCCGGCAGCAAAGAAAGAAAATAATTACAGAAAGTCGTCAATGGTGGAACACGTTTCGGCATCATAAGGAAAGAATCGGAGCGAATAACGTCAAATCCGCTCAGGTTCAGCAGATTCACAATGTCTTCCGGCGGCAGCCAGTTCTGGTAAGGGTAGGGCCGACGAATCTTCAGAAGCGAGCCAAGCCGTAAAACCCATTCCCAGAGATAATTGTAATAGGTTACTACAATCCGGGTACTTTCTTTAGTTAATGGCCGAACACGTTCCATAACTTGCTGAATGTCATGCCAATGCCCCAATGAATTGCATATCAGGACGTAATCGAATTTTTCATCCAGACTCAATTCATGTGGGTTCATCAGATGGAAATTCAAACTTGGAAACCGTTTTTTTGCTGTCTCTATGGCTTCGGGATTTTCGTCAACACCGACACCATAAGACGGCTCAACCGCAGCAAGAAGGTCGCCACATTCACAACCGACGTGTAGGACCCTGCTGCCCGGTCGAACAACAAATTTGTAGATTCTGTCCAGCCATCCGTAATAGTATGAGTTGCGTCTCCGCCAGCGAAGCAGTTTTTCGCTTTTTGCGTCGTCCATAAGCTCAATCCTTCGACTGTTCAGAGATGCTACCAGCATTGGGCTTTTCAATTACACCCTTTTCCGTAATTATGGCCGTAATAAGCGATGCATCTGTAACATCGAAAGCTGGATTATATACGTTAATACCGTCAGGGGCAATTTTCGTTTTCATCTGCCACGGGCGGATAACTTCGTCGGCATCCCTTTCTTCTATCGGTATTTCGTCTCCGCTTTTTATGCTCAAATCGAATGTGCTTGACGGTGCAGCAATATAAAAGGGTATGCCGTGTTCTTTGGCAAGCACAGCCAGGCAGTAAGTACCTATTTTATTTGCCGTATCACCGTTGGCTGCGATTCGGTCGGCGCCGGTTATGACAGCGTTAATTTTCCCCTGCTTCATCAGCCAAGCCGCCATATTATCGCATATAAGCACAACATCAATCCCTGCCTGTTTTAACTCCCATGTTGTTAGCCGGGCGCCCTGCAACAATGGCCTGGTCTC
>QNBZ01000280.1 GCA_003644295.1 Planctomycetota bacterium | reverse complement strand
CTGAAAAGACACACGAGATGTACTGGGTGGGCACAACGAACATCATCATTGCCTTTTCTTTTATGCCATACACAGCCCTCCAAATAAATTCATTATTTTTCTAAACGCAATATATAATATTCATTGTTACCACCAACAACATAGTCTTATACTCTGTACCACAGAGCCATACCACCAGTCAACCAGGTTGGAATAGGAAACAGTACCTGATATTGTTCTAAAGGCCTGGGGGTCATCCCACCATACCCAACCATTAGCGTCAATAGGGATACTTAACGCTAACGTAACGGCACGGTCATAGCCGGCGGTATCAATAACTGTGCAGCAGGAAGTCCAGACCTCTGTCCCATTGGGGTCTTCCCGCTCCAGCATCATTTGTAGCTGGGGGACTGTTCCGTCAGGGTCAGCGGTGTAAAACTCACTGCCAGCAGCAACATCACGCACACTCCAAACAGCAGACGGCAGATAATCGTTGATATCGGCTCTTGCTGTTAAACAAAAAACAGCTATCAACAATAAAAGGACAATGAACCTATGGTATGCAGATTCAGTTTCTAACATCTCTTATATGGAAGTTTAGTCCTTCCTCATTTTAATTTGTTACGCCCCATCTATTCCGAGGATATTTACAACTGTGAATAGCGCTACTTCCTCATATTCAGATTGCGTTTAGGATGGAAGTATTTGGTTCGTGTTGTAGTCGGGTCGCTGAAATCATCCCAGGGCCATAACTTGCGACTTTCACAGTGGTTGTCGGCAAACAGATAGTTGATTTTGCCTCTATGATTTGGTGCCGGCCCCCAGAAATGATAATTATTTCCCGCCTTAGGCCAGCCGTATTTATACGCATCAGGATGTGGATAGTCCGTAGCCCACATCCAACCAGCAGGGCTTGGATTTTCAAATTCTTTGGATTCGGCACAAAGGTCACCCAAAAGAGGGAGACTGGCTGGTTGTTTAATAGATGAGATTTTTCGCCAGTTATAGCCGGTCTTATCGTCGCGAACCCCGAACCCTGAAAAATACGGATTGTATCCATAAATGCCGGCACTTGTTAGAGCTAACATTGTTCTTCCAGTTTTTGGACTCCGTACAGTCGTAGTCGCGTCAGCACCGCTTGCGATAGCATCCCTGACTATTTTGCTGATATAACTTTGAGTCGGACAGCGGAACATATCATAATCATACAGGGAGCCATAACCGTCAAATAAAGGCATTTTGTCCCGATTATAATACGGTGCTACTCGTGCGAACCATTCCATATTAATACCTTCACGGCTCTGCTGAAATTCTTTGTCCGTAAGTGGAAAAGTGGGCGGCAGGGCACCATCGGAGTCTGCAACGTAAAGATTAAAGACAGTACCTATATCTTTCAATCTTGTATTGCAAACCAGGGCTTTTGCCTGCTCCCTAACCTTTTGCAGGGAAGGCAGCAGAATCGAGAGTAGTAATGCGATTATCGAAATCACCACCAGCAATTCGACCAATGTAAAACCGCAAACTATTTTTCTATTTGTATTGTTACTTTTCATAATTAATGTCCTTATTTTGCAGACAAAACTCAATGCTATGGACGTTCGCGTAAAATCGAAAAAACTCTGCTTACTGATTTAAACATTACCAGCCACTAGTGCCGTCTCCAAAAAGTTGTCATCACTTTTTCATCAGAAACGGCACTAGCGCTTACATCCTTACATCAAATACCGAGTACGCTTAACTGCGTCTCTTACGCAACAACAAACTTCCGATTCCAAGCAGCAGTATCGTAGCCGGCTCAGGGACAAGAATTTCATCAATCGCAATTGATGCATCCAGACCGGCATATACTACGGCAGGATTAACTGACCCACTGTCCCAGACAGCGATGTTCCCGGTGTCCTTCATATAAGCTATTTCATCAACGCCATCATCATCAAGGTCGCCTACGGCTATTGATGTTCCATAGGGAGACCATTCAATCGGTGTTACACCATTGACAATATCCCAGGTGAAAAGCGTATCGCCATCATTGTTGAAAACCAGTTCGTCTATGCCATCGCCATCGATATCACCAGCGGCAATTGTCGCTCCTAAACCGGCATAAACGAGCGGATAGGTCACTACGCCTTTGTCCCAGATAGCGATGTTTCCATCATGCTTCATATAGGCTATTGCATCGACGCCATCGCCATCAAAGTCTCCGGTAGCTATTGCTCCTCCGGGTGGGGACCACTCAATACTATGGTAAGTCGTATCATAGTAAAAAAGCTGGTCGACATCACTGTTAAAAACCACCTCGTCCAGACCGTCACCGGTAACGTCACCGGTAACAACTGTTGCCGATACACCGGCATAAACAAGAGGATAGGTCAGCGTACCCTGGTTCCAGCGAGCGATGTTTCCATCATGCTTCATATAGTCTATCTCGTCAATGCCATCACCATCAGAGTCGCCCGTGGTTATGGCTGAGCCAAATGGAGACCATTCAATGGATGTCGTACCATTTGTGGCATCCCAGGTAAAAAGCTGGTCAATGTTACTAAACATCACTTCACCTATGCCGTCACCATCAATGTCGCCGGTAGCAATCGTCGCTCCTACCCCGGAATAACTCATCTCAACAAGACCTGCTACGCTGTCCAAGTAAAAGAGAGTACCAGCATTATTGTTAAAAATCAGTTGTTTTCCGTAAGCTGACGGGAGCGCAACTACCATAATTAAAACACTCATTACAAACAATTTCTTAAACATAATAATCTCCTCCTTCTTCCAAAAACAAATTAACATTTACACTTTGGCCACACACCAATAGCTCTTCTAACACATCATACACTTTTCATCTTTTGTATCGGCACCTCCTTTCTATCATTTCTATGGTTATGGCTGACAGTTTGGGTCGTTTGGCGCTGTACACTGGAGCCATTGCGACGCCAATTCAGCCATATCAAAAAAGTCCACATAGCAATCTTTGTTAATATCACCGTCGATTTG
>QNBZ01000279.1 GCA_003644295.1 Planctomycetota bacterium | reverse complement strand
TTGATGTTTTTTGATGTTTCTGCAAGAGAATTATTTGCAGCCACAGGAAAAATATAAGGAAGATTAAGTTCTGTTTCGATTGAGACGATAGCTTGAAGCAGGTAAAAAATAATGTATTAGAATTTTTTGTTCTATTGGGAAAATGAGTAAGAACTCCATACTTTTACGAAAGGGGTAAAAAGATGAAAGCAAAAAGTGGTTTTACGTTAGTGGAAATTTTGATTGTGGTGGTCATACTGGGCATTCTGGCGGCCATTGTTATACCACAGTTCACCGATGCCAGCACTGAAGCGAAGGAGGCGTCTCTCAAGACCAACCTTCAGGCAATACGCTCTCAGATACAACTCTACAAAATCAAAGAAGGCAGTCTTCCGACTACCATCCAAGCTATGGTTGATGATGAATATTTGGAGCGGATTCCGGATAATCCATTTATTACCGGAACCAACGCCAATGTGGTCGAAACTCCCCCAACCAAAGGCAATGGTAGCGCTTGGGACTACAACGCTGGTACCGGCGATTTCTACGCTGACGATTCCAACGACCATGCTGCCTGGTAAGAAGTGATGACGCGCAGATTGTCGGAGGTATTGACGATAATCTACCGGTGTCGGTTAATTCCGGGGAAAATATAAATTGGGCTGGCTGGCTTAAAAACCGGCCAGCCCTTTAGAATATAAGGGAGGCAAGCCCGTGGGGAAGAAGCCACACCTTACATATTTCGAGGTTACACTCATAGCGGTTATATTAGGCGCACTCGGCAGTACTGTCGGCCCGCAATTTACCAAGGCAAGCACCGAAAAAAAAGTTTCACGGCTGCTCAACGGCCTTGAAATGATGCGGGCGCATCTCGATTTGTACACGGCTCAACACGATGGGCGACTTCCTCCTTCTGATTCGTTCGCCGGTTTTCAAACTGCTATGACAACAACAGCGGGACAGTACGGTCCATACATTAAGAAAATTCCTGTTAACCCTTTTAATAACCTTAATACTGTTCGTTTTGACGGCGAGCCGGCAGGGTCCGGCAAAGCCGGATGGCGGCTTGATACCAAAACTGGTTTGTTTCAGGCAGACAATAGTGTTATCTACGCAGCTTTGTGAAAAGAGAGATAAATGAAAAAAACGGGCTGTAAAAATTACGACGGCTTTACTTTAGCTGAAGCAATGATGGCGGTTGTCATATTGGGTATAACATCCACTGCGATAATACTGCCGTTTTCGAGCGGAGCGGCGGTGCAGGCAGAGGGAAGGTATCGAACATTAGCAGCGAAACTGGCAAGTGATTTGATGGAAGAAATCGTCAACACACCATTTGCCAATATAGTATCCACGTACAACTATAGCGAAACACAGGGTCAGGTAAAAAACGCCGCAGGTGAAGTATTTACTGACCCAATTTATGCCAAATTCAGCAGAGATGTAAGCTGTGTAAATGTTTATGTGCCGCAGGAAAGCCAGGCAGTGGGTTCACAATTTATTCATACAACAGTCCGAGTATATTATGACGGACGCGAAATCACAGTTATAAACCGTCTTATTAGCAAGTAATATCAATTTCAGTTAGCCCCACGATTTATTCGGGGGGTTACATTCACGCATCAACCGAATATGCAAGATACGAGATACGAAATACGAAATACGAGGTACGCTTTTACGCTGGCAGAGCTGTTAATCGCTCTGGCTGTTACGAGCATAATTCTGGCAGCAGTGGCCACATTGGCTTACGCCGTAAGCTCGGCGAATGATTCTGCGGACGATACGAGCCAAAAACAGGCACAAGTGCGTTATGCCACGCTCAGAATTTCGGAGCTGATTCGACACTGCAAGCTTATATGTATGGCAAATGACAATGATTTGGCTCTCTGGCGGGCTGATGATAACGACAACGGGCGGATAAATCCGACAGAACTTGTGTTTATCGAATCCGGGCAGGATAGAGATTATCTGCGATTATTGGAGTTCCCTTCCGCCCCCGGTTGGAACGTCCCGTTGAGCAGTATTCGGAACGGCACAGCCAAGCAGGTGCTGATATCTGCTTACAGCCAGAAGCAGACAGTACTGGTGCCGGAATGCAGTAACGTTCAGTTTTACCCGACTGATGTTACGCCGCAGAGTAGTTCTGTGAGTATTTCGTTCGACCTTACCGAAAATGGCATTGACCATCAGTATCAAATAAACGCAGCGCTCCGCGGCTGGGCTGGAAACCTGCTCAACGACAGCGGGACAGCTCTTGTAAGTGATGACGATTAGGAAGATGAAAATAGTCAATAATCAATTATCAATAATCAATAGAAAGGGAGCGGCGCTGCTTGTTGTCCTGTTTATCGTTATGACGGTAACGATTCTTTCCCTGGGCTTTTTGTCGCAAAGCGATACCGAATTGGCCTGTGGAGAGAATATGCTGCTTCGAACGCAGATGGATTATTTAGCTGAGTCGGGTTTAGAGCATGCACGAGGACTACTGCTTAGTCCACAGGATATAACAGATGAATACTGGGAAGGTGCTACTGGCCAGCAGTTGGTCGCTGGTGATGATTACTATGATGTTAATGTAGTCAAACTGGGAGAATGCAACTACCAGATAACCAGCTTAGCATACAGGGAAAAAGGCGGCGAACAAGTCGGCCGCAGCAGTTTGCAGGCCGAGCTTCGGCTCGACCCGTGTATCGCTTACTGGCAAACAGATAATCAATCAATATCATCAGCGGTTACTATCAATGGCGATGTCTATTGTGATGACGATTTGTTCATTGCAGGTATAGTTGACGGCGACGTCTATGCAAGAAAGCAGATAATTGGCTCGGCAACCGGGCAAGAGCACCGCTTTGTCGGCAGCCCCCCCGTAAGCTTGCCAGGGCTTGCGTACTCCGATTTCGACTCAACCTATTACATTGGCTCTACGCAGTATTCGGTTGGCAGTATCTCTGCCGAACCGGACGATATAACGCTTGGACCTACTGTGGGAAATCCAG
>QNBZ01000278.1 GCA_003644295.1 Planctomycetota bacterium | reverse complement strand
TCGAGCAAAGGCGTTACAGCATTCATCAAAAGGACAGAAAACATCACCCCTTCCGGATATTCTCCGACAATTCTTATGAGCATCGTTATCGTCCCAACTCCAATTCCAAAAATCCACATCCCTTTTTTTGTCAAAGGAGCGGTAACCGGGTCGGTGGCGATAAAGAAAGCACCGAGCAACAAGCCGCCGCCGGTCAAATGCACCAGAGGTGATATATAAGCGTCCGGATTTATAAGGTAAGCTATTGAGGCAAAAACAAAAGCCGACAATAAAACAGCCAACGGGATATGGAAACTTATCGTTCGTCTGAGCAGCAGGTAAACACCGCCGATTAAAAGAGCGATAGCGCTGGTCTCGCCTAAACATCCGCCGACTTCTCCGGTGAATGCGGCCTTGAGTTGTTCGTTGACGAGGCAGGCATTATCTTTGCTTTTTATGGCCTGTTTGCTCAAGGCCAACGGCGTTGCCTGCGTTCGTGCGTCAACCTTATTGTCGGCAGCAATTTCCGGCATTGCAGCGTCGATTGTGGCCGGGACCGTCCAGGTTGTCATCATCACGCCGAAACTGGCGGTCAAAAATGCTCTGCCGACCATAGCGGGGTTGAAAATGTTAGCGCCGAGTCCGCCAAAAACCATTTTGCCAATCGCAATTGCGAAACAGGAGCCGATTACCGCCGCCCAGACCGGCAAACTCGGCGGCACCGACAATGCAAGAATTATACCCGTAACAACTGCGCTGAAATCGCCGAGTGAGTTGGGCTTTTTGCGGATTATGTTGCAAAGCCATTCAGTTGCGACCGATGAAATTACACAGGTCGATATAAGTATAAGCGCATAAACACGGAAATAAAAACCCGCCGCCGCCATAGCGGGGACTAAGCCAATTATGACATCGAGCATCACCCTGCGTGTAGAGAACGGCCCGCTGATATGCGGCGCACATGAGACTGTTATATCTTTGAGCATTCAGATTCTTCCACTATAAACTGTCACAATTATTCCGGTATTTTTTTCTTTCGCCCAGCCAGAAAGATTTTTCCTGTCCTAATATATCCTGTCAGTTCTATATTGGCCGGGCAGACGTAACTGCAGCAGCCGCACTCGATACAGCCGTTGATATAATAGCTTTCAGCCACATCTAAAAGATTATTTTTGACGGCGTGAGCGATTTTTGTCGGATTCAAATTTTCAGGACAAACCTCTATGCATCTGCCGCAGCGAATACAAGCCGTTTGACGACGGGCAAATTTGGCACTTCCGATTTGCTCTTTTGTCAATATGGTTATGGCGCCGGTGGTTTTTGTAATGGGCGTCGTTAAATCGGCAATTGCTATTCCCATCATCGGCCCGCCCATAACGACTTTTGCAGATTTTTGTGTTACTCCGCCACAGAATTCTATAAGCTCGGCAACCGGCGTTCCTATCGGGACATAGAGATTGCCCGGATTGGCAACCGCTCTGCCGGTAACGGTTACAACTCTGTGTGTCAACGGCGAATTACAAACAACCGCTTCGGCGATTGCCGCTGCCGTAGCTACATTGAGTACCAGCACACCAATCATCGGCGGAATACCGCCGGTTGGAACGTTCCTGTTCAAAATCGCTTTTATAAGCTGCCTTTCACCGCCCTGCGGATACTTCGTTTTGACGGGAACAACGTTAATACTATCTGTGTTTGAGGTTCTTTGCAGTGCCTCATTCATAACCTCTATCGCCTTCGGCTTATTATCTTCGATTCCGATAAAAACCTGCGAACAGCCGGAAGCTTTTTTTGCGAGCTTGATACCGGCGATAATCTGGTCCGTCCACTCGAGCATAATCCGATAGTCGCAGGTGATACACGGTTCACACTCGCATCCGTTGATAATCATTATCTCTTTTGGTAGTCGTGGGTTCGGCTCTATCTTTACTCTTGTAGGAAATCCCGCTCCTCCCATACCGACAATGCCAGCCACCCGAACAGCATCGCATATCTGTTCTGCCGAGAAACGATTTTCTCCGACCTCGTCCTTCCATTTTACATTTGGCGTCCGTTTTGCCGGATTATAGTCCAACGCTTCGATGATTATCGCAGGACTTCGGCCCAAAACAGCGTGGCTTTGCAGGGCAATTTCTTTTACTTTGCCGTTGATGGGCGAATGAACAGGTGCCGAAACGAACGCTTCGGCATCGCCGATTTTCTGTCCTGCCTGAACAGTATCATTTTTTTTGACTAACGGCTCACAAGCAGCGCCTATATGCTGGCTGAGCATTACAGCGACCTGTTTTACGTTGGGGCCCGGCTGGATTTCGCTTTCAAAGGTCAGCTCTTTGCTTTGCGGTGGGTGCGTCCCGCCGGGGAAAGAAACCGAAGCAGGATGCAAAGGTTCCTGACGTCGTTTCGAAAACAGGGACGTTTTCGATTCAGAAAATTTGGATTTAGTTCGTAGTTCGTAGTTCATAGAAAGTTATTTTGTTTAGCCCTGCTATCACTATGGCAGGGTTTTATTATTTCTGTGGGGTGTTTTTTGTTTTCATAATCAATACACAAAGAGTAGTTACCAATAAACTCACAACAATACTAAAAACTGTGCGCAAACCTGCCGCCATCTCGAATCCCGATAGAACCTTTTCAAATATAGCTAAAGCAGCAATAAAGACCATCAACGGCATCAGGAAAGCAACAACAGCCGTGACTGCGACCGAGGGGCCTTTAATACCGCCCAACTGCTGATAAACCTTTTGGCAGTTATGGCTTCTGTTACAGTCCTGACAGAGTTTTTGCTGGTCCATAGTTTTCTGCTACCGTGTAAAACGAATCAGTTTTATAACAGATATTAGTGAGGTTTTCAAACAAAAGGTTTGTTCATAACCGCCCCAGGGTGCATGTCGAGTTTGTAGGTACTTTTTTATGCAGCTAAGGGTTTTTTCTGCCATAATTGCTCCCATCTCTTGTTGAGCCAGTTCGTTCGCAAGGCCAACACTGAAGATGAACCTAAACGC
>QNBZ01000277.1 GCA_003644295.1 Planctomycetota bacterium | reverse complement strand
CGCACCCCGGTGATAGTCATAAGCCAATCCGGGGAGACCGCAGACACCCTTGCCGCTTTGAGGGAGGCAAAAATTCAGGGCGCAAAGGTGTTCGGCATCGTCAATTAGGTGGGGTCAACCATCGCGCGTGGAACCGACGCCGGCGTGTATATCCACGCAGGACCGGAGATTGGTGTGGCATCCACCAAGGCGTTCACATCGCAGGTTATGGTCCTTTCGCTTCTGGCGATTATGCTTGGCAGAATGAGGGGGCTTTCCGCACAGCAGGGGAGGAAATTGATTTCCGAACTGGCGCTTGTTCCCGACAAGGTGGAGGAGATTCTCCAGCGGGAAAAGGAAACCGGCGAAATCAAAAAAATCGCCGAGGAGTTCAAGGATTTCAACAATTTCCTCTACCTCGGCAGGAGTTATAACTATCCTGTGGCGCTGGAGGGCGCGCTCAAACTCAAGGAGATTTCCTATATCCACGCCGAGGGCTATCCTGCGGCGGAGATGAAACACGGTCCTATCGCGCTGATTGATGAGAATATGCCGGTGGTATTTATCGCCACCGATGACCCGCTGTATCAAAAAATTGTCAGCAATATTGAGGAGGTGCGCTCCCGCGGCGGGAAAGTTATAACTATCGCCACCGAGGGTAACGAAGATATTAGAAAACTCTCCGATTATGTGATATATATTCCGCGAACCGAATATATGTTCACGCCTATGCTTTCGGTCATTCCGCTGCAACTTCTGGCGTATTATATCGCTGTTCTGCGGGGATGCGATGTTGACCAGCCGAGAAATCTCGCAAAAAGCGTGACGGTGGAGTAAACAGAGATTTATCCCTGTGCTGGAGGTATATATTATGAAAAGGTGTGTTTATCTATTATTGATAATGATTGGGATGGTATCCGCCCAATCGCTGGTCAGGGTGTGGAACGACGATGTAGCAAAAGCCATCTTTGGCGGTTATGATGTGGTCTATCTCCGCGGCGATATCTACGCCGATGTGGTGGCATATCCTGCCGATACTCTTCGTATGCTTCAGGATGGCATAGATTTTGAGGTTATAATTCCGAATATTGTGAAATACTATGCTTCCCGATTGGATAAAAATCTTCGTATGGGAGGATATAGAACCTATTCTGAAATTGTTCTTGCGCTTGATTCTCTGCACACATTGTATCCTAATATAGTGGCAGAGAAGGAATCTATCGCCGCCGGATGGGACGGGCATATACTCTGGGCTGTTAAAATCTCGGACAATGTCGGCACCGATGAGGACGAACCCGAGGTTTTATACGACGCCTGCATCCACGCAAGGGAGGTTATAACGCCCGAGGTTCTTTTGTATTTTATGCACTGGCTCTGCGAGAATTACGGAACTGACCCCATCGCTACATATTTAGTAAACAACCGCGAGATGTGGTTCATTCCGCTGGTAAACCCGGACGGGTATGTTATAAATGAGACATATCACCCCGACGGCGGCGGTATGTGGCGCAAAAATACGAGAGATAATAATTCCAATGGCGTTTTTGACTCACTATATGATGGCGTGGATATGAATAGAAATTTCGGATATATGTGGGGAACTGCAGGGGCATCAACCGACCCTTCGTCGAACACATATATGGGACCTGATTCGTTCTCCGAGCCAGAAATTCAGGGATACAGAAATTTTGTTCTATCACGGCATTTTAGAACTAACATTTCATATCATAGTTATTCCGGAATGTATCTATTTCCGTGGGGATATACCACTGACCATTGCCCTGACCACGATTATTATATGGATTTGACCGGCTGGATGGCTGAACGAAACGGATATGCCCACGGCAATGCCGCCGAAATTATATATCTTGCCAGTGGAACAACCTTTGACTGGATGTATGGCACGCAGGGGATAATAAGTCTTTCACCCGAGGTCGGCGGTTATGAGGATGGCTTCTGGCCCCCCACCGACAGAATTGTTCCCCTGTGTGAAAGTCAGTGGCTGGCAAATGTTGTAATCGGTCTTGCCGCAGGATTTGCACCAAAGGTCGTGGATTTTGCCGTCAGCGAGGAAACAGGCGACGGCGATAGTTACCCCGATGTCGGGGAAACTGTTAGAATAAGTGTTCTTGTTAAAAATTTTGGACTTGACTCGGTTTCCAATGTGGTTGTGGTGGCGAATCCACTAACCGATGGACTTACGGCAGTCGTCAACAATGCGACGGTTCCGGGAACTAATGCTCCAAAAGGAGGTGTCGCCTCTGGTGATGGAATACTTCTCCAGATAAACCGCCCGATTATGCCCGGCGACGAGGTGCGGATTGAACTTGCCGCCACCGCTCCCGATGGCTACTGGTTCCCTGATACTTTCTCTTTTGTCGTGGGCACATTTATCTCGGCATACGAACAGGACTTTGACAGCGGCTGGTCGGGCTGGTCGCTGAGCGGCGACTGGCAGATAGGAACTCCCACAGAGGGTCCCCACGCCCACAGCGAACCCAATGTCCTTGCCACAAATCTTTCCGGAAATTACAGCGACAACACCCGCTCCGAGGCGACAAGCCCATACTATTACATCTCGCCGGATTGGGGTCTGTCGCCGGCGTTGATTTTCTGGCACTGGTATTCCGCCGAATACGATGGAAGTATATATTATGACGGCGGGTATGTGGAGATTAGAACTTCCTCCTCGGGCTGGACGGAGATTGAACCCGTGGGGGGATACCCGGCAGAGATTTATTCCGGGAATTCCTATGTCGGCGGGCATCCCGGGTTTTCCGGTGCCCGGAGAGAATGGGGACAGGTCAGGTTTGACCTCTCGCCCTATGTCGGCGACAGTGTGCAGTTCAGGTTCGTCTTTGGCTCCGACCCCTATGTGAACGAATTGGGCTGGTATATTGACGATATTCAGATTGGCGGCTATGCCCCCGAGACCACATCCGCCGTGGTTCAGGGAAATCCACGCCCCAAAGAGATTGAGGTCGCCGTGTTCCCCAATCCGTTCAACTCATCCTG
>QNBZ01000276.1 GCA_003644295.1 Planctomycetota bacterium | reverse complement strand
TGCGGTGATGCTGACGGTTATCCAGCCGCCTTTTGGCTTCTCGGCCTTGGCGTGGGTGGCGATAGTGCCTTTCATCCTTGTTTGTTCGCCGACTGTGAAACCCGGCCGATTAGCACTTACGGCTTACCTTGTTTCACTTTGTTACTGGTTCGGCAATCTGTATTGGCTCGCTCCCGTTACCGTTTCGGGATGGGCCGCCTTTTGTTTGTACACGGCAATTCTCTGGCCTGCATTAGCTCTTTGCCTGCGTTACTGTAGAATAAAAAAGATACCATTATTTATAGCGGCTCCGATACTGGTCGTCGGGACTGAACGTCTCCAGGGGTTATTTCTGGGAGGTTTCTTCTGGCGGTTTCTTGCTCACAGCCAGTACGCTAACATCACGATTATCCAGATAGCAGACATATTCGGCACATCGGGAGTTTCGTTCCTGATAGCGATGGTCAACGGCCTACTGGCTGAATTGATACTCGATGCTATTTCTTGTCATCCTGAGTGTAGCGAAGGGTCTGGTGTCTTGCCCAAAACAATGAGATTCTTCGCTGCGCTCAGAATGACATACGGCTGTGTACTTCTAAAGACGGCTTTGGTATGTGCTGCGCTGCTTGCTGCTGTTGTTTATGGGCGATGGCGAATAAATCAAGCTGACAAATTTATCGAAGTCGGCCCGTTGGTCGCAGCGGTGCAGTCGAATGTGCCGCAGTCGGTGAAGGAATCGCTCGAGGCGGGAGATGTGATATTTGATGAACTGTTGCGCAACAGTAAGCAAAGTGCTGAAGCCGGTGCCGAGCTAATCGTTTGGCCTGAAACAATGGTGCAGGCCATATTGGATAAAAGGGTTTGGCCGTTCCTGGTTTCCGCAGAGAATGAAAGAAAATTCGACAAGGCGCTCGGCGAACATTCAAAAGACACTTGCTTTGTGCTTGTAGGCGCACCCGGCGCCAGCCCGCAAATCAAAGAAGATGGGACAGTCAGCTTCAAAAGATACAACTCGGCATTTTTGTATAAACCTGATGGAAGCCGGGCAAATAAAAAATATAATAAAATCCATCTTGTTCCTTTCGGCGAAGTGGTGCCGTTCAAAAACAGTTGCCCCTTACTTCACGGCCTGCTGATGAAATTTACGCCTTATGATTATGATTATACGCTCGACTATGGCAGAGAGTACACCGTTTTTGAAATGGCCGCCGGCAAAGGTAAACAAGCCGGCCCTTACAAGTTCAGCGTGATGATTTGCTATGAGGATGCCGTTCCTGCGATTGCCCGAAGATTTGCAATAGATGAGCGTGGGCGGAAACGTCTCGACTGGCTCCTCAATATAAGTAATGACGGCTGGTTCGTACGGTTCAAGAATGGGAAAATTTACCCGAGTACTGAACTCGCTCAGCACGCCGCTATTTGTGTTTTCAGGGCAGTCGAGAACCGGCTTGCCGTTCTGCGAAGCGTCAACACCGGCATAAGCTGCTTGATTGATACCACCGGACGCATAAAAAATGGGTATGCGGCGGGTACTTTGCCGTATCGGGCTATGGACAGAGAGGCAGTGGCGGGCTGGTTCGTCGATAGAGTGCCGATAGATAAGAGGATAACCTTTTTTAGTAAATACGGGCAATGGCTGGATTTTTGTTGTGCAGTTTGCCTTGTTGCGCTCATAATAGTAATATCTCTGGAAGCAAAGTTCAGCAGGAGCAAAAAATGAAAAATCCTAAAGTTTTGAATTTTAAGTTATGGCTTTTAGCTTTTAGCTTTGCGTTTTTAGCTTTTACCGTCCTCGGCTGCAATGAATCCTTGCAGGCGGCTATGGACCGCTCCGATACCAGCTCTGTCGATAATCTTGTAGCCGAAGCTGCCCAAATCATTCGGGCAGCTCTGGACGACGATGAACCACAAATCAGGGCCAATGCTATAGAAGTCGTCGCAGACACCAAGCGAGCTGAACTGATGCCTAAAGTACAACGATTGTTAAAAGATGATTTTGTGCCGGTCAGATTCTTAGCCGCTTTGGCTGTCGGCGATACGGAATACCGCCTTGCGAAAGACACAGTGAAGCAACTTTTGCAGGACCGGGACGACAACGTTAGAATTGCCGCTGCCTACGCGATGGGCAAACTTGGCGAACCGGACAACTTCAGGATTATTCAAAAAACAATACTTAGCAAAAACCAGACGGTCAGAGCCAACTGCGCCCTGCTGCTCGGTAAAAGTGGGGATAAGAGCGCATTAAAACCGTTGTACTGGGCGCTGAAAAGCAATGATTCCAGCGACAAAGTCAGATTTAACGCGGTAGGAGCCATAGCAAAGCTCGGTGATGAACGGATATATTCAAAGCTGTGGGCGATGCTTATAAGCGCTTACGCTAACGATAGAGTTATAGGCATAAGGGCGATGGGGGCGCTTGGAACAGTAGAGGCCAAAAACGCCCTGATTACAATGCTGGACGATGATGTATTGGAGGTTCGCCTGGCTGCAGCCGAACAGCTCGGTATGTTGGGAGATAACATCGGCGAGTTTGAGGTTCTCAATGTTTTTAAGAAAAATCTCATAGCCGGTATGGATAAAGCCGGTGCCGAACATGTTAAGATGTGTACGGCGCTGGCAATAGGGCGGATTGGAACAGCTCCGCTTATGAAATTTCTGCCGGATTTGTTGAAAGATGAGTCGAAAATTGTTCGTATTGCCGCTTCCAAGGCCGTTTTTCAATGCCAAACGGCAAAATGACCTGGCGGATTTATCGTCAGTTAACATCAGAAGGAATGCAGTTTGAGGCTTCAGATATGCTTAAGCTGCTCGAGTTATTAAAAGCTGAACCTCGGCTACCAGCATTGCCGGAGGCTGTTGAGAAGTTGGTTCGCAGATGCAGATATATCAATTTAGGTTACTGCTACTTATCAGAATTCCTGCGCGGCTCTAATGGCGTGTGTGATTTGCGAAAAGTGGTTTAGCAGACGATGGTCAAAGAAAATTCTGAAAATTCACCCACAATCCTTGGGATAGTTATCACGCTGTCTTGTTG
>QNBZ01000275.1 GCA_003644295.1 Planctomycetota bacterium | reverse complement strand
GTAACAACAGTTGCTTTATCTCCATACTTATCCATAGTTAATAGCTCTGGAATAAGAGTAAGGTTAAAGTAAGTTGATGGAGATACAATATATACTAGGTCGTTCATAGCAATACCATAGTTACCCATTTGTTTTCTCATCTTAACAATGTTAGCATATGTAGGTACTCCACCAAATGTTACTGTATTACCAGCAGACAATTTTCTAAGTCCATCAAACGCTTTAGTTTGGTCTTTAGCATCTGCACCAACTGTATCACCATTGATGTTGTTAGTAGTTGCAGTATCACCATTGATGATTGCATTTTCCATAGCTTTTACAAGTGACTCTGCAATGTCTTGTTTAACTACTTCAAGTAGTGCAAGAACTGTTTCATCAGATGCTTGGTCAGACACGATTGCAAATGTAATCAATCTCTTAGTTTGGAAACTAACTTTACCAGATGTAAGAGCAGACTCTACTGCATCAGCAGCTGGAGCAATTAAATATGCTTTAGTGTTATCAGTCTTCTGTGGAATACTAAATACTTCAGTGTTAGCTGGCATAGTATACTTAGGGAATAGTGCTTCTGCATTTGCAAGAACCATAACTCTTTCAAGTAGGTCATTAGCAAATTGCTCACCTAACCATTCAGGTAGCTCTGTAGCTCCAGCAACTGCTGAAGGCAATCTAGGAATCATTGCTCTTTCTGCAACCTCTTTAACATCTTCAAACCCTTTAATGTCTGCGATGCTTTTACCTGTAATAACTGATAGCAAGTGTAAGTCAGATGCTCTCTTTCTTATATTAACATCCATCTCTGCTGTTAAAATACCATCTACTTTTGTTTTTCTTTCTGCGAACCCAGCATCAACTTCAGCTTGTAGTGCTTCAATCTTATCTGTTAATTTTTGTACCATATCTAGTTGTGACATGTTTATCCTTTTGTTTATATGTTTATCTATATATATATGTTAAATAACCTAATAACTTAGGCACAGCTTGGAGTAATTCTAGGTTAGCTTTCTAGATGCTTCTTTACAGCTGAATCTATGCTGCCATAGTTCATTACTATAAAAGTAAGTAGATTTACTTGTTCAGAAGTAAACTCACCCTCTTTATTGCTAAATGCAATAGCGGCCTCCTCTAGTCTTTCCTCAAATGACACAATCGGGGGAGTTATATCATAACCTTCAAGTTCAGGCTCAGGCTCCACTACTGGCTCTGGTTCAGGTTCTACTACTGGCTCTGGCTCTGGTTCAGGTTCTACTGTTGGTTCTGGTTCAGGTTCTACTACTGGTTCAGGCTCTGGCTCTACTGTTGGCTCTGGTTCAGGTTCTACTGTTGGCTCGGGTTCAGGTGCAGCCAAATCTAGCTCTCCACTATCCACCATATCTTTAATTATAGCCTTAAATGCCTCTTTATCTATGTTACTAGGATTGCCACTACGAATAGCTGAACACACACCTAATGAGCACATATCAACTGCTTCAATAAAACTTAAGGGGTTTGAGGGGTTAGTAACTAAACTAATCTCGACAAGCTCTGCACTTCTAATAATAACAGCATCTAGTACTTCTGAGTACTCTGCATCATTAATCATCATACCAACCGATAGTGCATTTAGTGTTCCACGTTTAACTTGATTATAGACTTGAGGATCGTTATCCTCATATATCTCAAGTATAACTTCTAGCCCATCTTCTTTCATATTTAGTGATGTTACTTTTCCAACTGGACGTTCTCCATTATGGTGTGCTAGGACTACCGAATTATATTGCATGTACCTAGATGTGTCTAGTGTTGCTTGTGTAAGTATAGTACCATGGTTGTCCTCTACAGGTAAGCCATTTGCATCTAGAAACTTATTTGCAATTGCCTTTACTACTAAGTAGTTATCCATAACCTCTACGCCACGAATGGCAGCGGTATCATTATACTGCTCCCCACTCTCTAGTTTATTGTATAGTTCTTTAATTTGTGACATTTATTATTCCTTTTCTTTTAGTCCGTTGGGTGCTCCACCATCTACGCTGTCAGAGCCTTTAGGCTTAGTAGGGCTGTCTACAGTTTCCTTAGGGGCATCTGCCACGTCATTGGCTTCATTAATTATCTTCTGTGCCTCGGCTACTTTAGCTTCCCTAATAATTTTTAGTTGAGCTTCATCGAGAGCCTGTACACTCGTAAGTGAACTACCTATTAGGTACTCAGGCATGAAGTTCTCATCTGCTAATGGTACATTAAGGTTAGGTAATCCAACTAGTTCTCTAGCCTCATTAAGTGATGCTAGTCCAGAGGAGTACAACTGTCTTGCTACTTCTGTGTGCACAGTAAGACTTCTAGCAATCTCAGGGAGATTGGTATAATCTAAGTCAAGTATTAAGTCATCTTTCTTTAGTTTAGCTCTTAATGTACTTTCCATTTTATCTTTAATAAGATTAAGCAATGGACGTACTGCATTATTAAATTGCAGCCCATTGAGACCTAGCATATCATGTGTATATGAATCAATAGTACCACCCAAAGCAGTCCTATGCAACTTGAAGGCTCTTAAAATTCTATCCTCACTAAGCTCCATAGCATCTAGTACCACGGCATCTTTAGGTGTAATCTTAAGTGACTTAGGTATAAGACCATTAGGTAAGATAAATGTTTTATGCCTCCCACCCTTAGAGTACTTAGTAGCTAACTTACTTTCTATTTGCTCAACTTGAGATGGTGCCAATGGTGTATCTGAAGAGAGGTATAACTCGCCAACAGACCCATTCTCATATAGAGATATAAGGTCATTGGAAGCATACCCATCAATAACTAGAGGGTCTATTATAGAGGGAAGTATAGGCAACCCATGCAGGCTCCTAGATATATTAGCACGCTTAACGTGTATCATCTCATCCAAAGCATATGTAGCTGAGCCTATAAGATAGCCTGTAGGTATCTCTGGGTGTTCTGCATCAAACAGAATCTCAACTGATGTATCAGAGTCTATTACTGTAAACTCCATTTGTTTATTTACTAATTCCATAGTAATAAAGCTCTCTCCACTT
>QNBZ01000274.1 GCA_003644295.1 Planctomycetota bacterium | reverse complement strand
TTGCTCGATATTGCAAGGGTCAATAATTGCGACCGGATAGCCACGGCTCATCAAAAGGACGATAATGCCGAGACCGTTTTGCAGCGGTTAGCCCGCGGGACCGGCTTTCGCGGACTTTGTGGTATCTGGCCAATGCGGGGCTTCGATGATGGGGCAGTCAGTTTTATAAGGCCATTGCTGTGTCTCGGGCGGGATGAGATTATCGACTATTTGAAAAAACGCAATCTGAAATGGCGGATAGACAAAACAAATGAGGATTGTAAGTACAGGCGAAACTTTATTCGGCATCGGCTGCTCCCACAGTTGCAGAAGGAATTTGACGGTTCTGTTGCAGAAGAATTATTTGAGTTGTCTCAACGGATGCGTAAGTTTTACAGCTTGGTTTGCGGCTGTGCGGATAAGCTCTGGCCGAAGTTGGCGGACTATACCGCCAATAGAGTTGTACTGGATTTGAATGACTTTTCAAGTCAGCCGGAGCCGGTTAAGGTTGAACTTGTCCGGCGGTCCCTGACAGCTATCGGCAGCGGTGAGAAAAATTTGATACAAGAACATTTTGGAAGGATACTACAATTAGAACAGCAAAATGTAAGCGGCAAAAAAATCGAATTGCCGGATGGGTTCATAGTTTATCGTGAATACGGGAAATTGTTTTTTAGCCGTTTTGGACAAAAACAACAAAGTGATGAAAAGATAAGCAAAAGCATTAGAGTTCCTGGGCAGACGAGATTCGGTCGGTATTTGATAAAGGCCACAATACTTGATACCGGATGCTCGAGTATCGAGTATCGAGCATCGAGTATCGAACTTATTGAGTGTTTCGATTTGGATAAAGTGAAATTGCCGTTGGTTGTTCGTTTTCGGCGGGCTGGTGATAAGTTTTGGCCTTTGGGCCTGGCGGGAGAGAAAAAACTCGGCAAATTTCTTACCGCTGCGAAAGTACCGCAGGAGTTACGCCAAAATGCGCTTATCATCGCTGATAGCGAAAAAATCATCTGGCTTTGGCCGATTAGAATGTGCGAACAAGCTAAAATCACCGGCAAAACCCAAAAGATTCTCCAATTGCAAATTATTCAGCCACCACCAACATAATTGCGCCGATTTCGGTTATATTACACAAAATCGAGAAAAAACTCTTGCAAAATGGCAGGGCTGCAAATAGATTGACAAGTCGTAACTGGAAATCGAAAATTAAAAATTGACTAAGGAGATTCACAAATGGCAACAAAGGTTGGAATTAACGGCTTCGGCAGAATCGGCAGGGCCGTGGCAAGAATTATTATGCAAAGAGACAGCGGTTTGGAATTAGTGGCAATCAACGACCTCTCTGACGCTAAAAGTCTGGCTCATCTTTTCAAGTACGATACGGTGATGGGCAGATGGAACGGCACAGTCGAGCATAAAGACGATACGCTGATTATCAACGGAAAAACAATCAAGGTTTTGGCTGTTAGAAACCCGGCTGAATTGCCCTGGAAGGATATGGGCGTGAAGGTTGTTCTGGAATCGACCGGAATCTTCCGTCTGAAGGAATCGGCCAAGGGCGGCTATGGCGACCATCTCAAAGCCGGTGCAGAAAAGGTCGTCCTGAGCGTGCCGGCAAAAGACGACATCGATGCCACAATCGTTCTCGGCGTAAATGATGAGATGCTGACCAAAGACGTCCAGTGCGTCTCGAATGCAAGCTGTACCACCAATTGTCTGGCCCCTATGGCAAAAGTTCTCAACGATGCCTTTGGCATTGAAAGTGGTGTTATGACAACGATTCACGCTTATACCAACGACCAGAAAGTTGCCGATATGATTCACTCTGATTTGCGTCGTGCCAGGGCAGCAGCGGCAAATATAATTCCCACTACCACCGGCGCCGCAAAGGCAATCGGCAAAGTCATTCCCGAACTCGACGGCAAGCTCGATGGCATGGCTATTCGTGTGCCTATCCCTGTCGGCAGTATTGTTGACCTGGTGGTTAATGTCGAAAAAGACGTTACCGTCGAGAAGGTCAACGCTGCGGTAAAAGCAGCCGCACAAGGGCCAATGAAGGGCATCCTTGTTTATTGCGATGAGCCGATAGTCAGCAGTGATATTGTTAATGACCCCGCCTCCAGCACCTTCGATTCGCTGTGCACGATGGTTATTGGCAAAACCGTTAAGGCAGTAAGCTGGTACGACAACGAATGGGGCTATTCGAACCGCACGGTTGATATTATGGAAAAAATGGCGGCGATGTAAGAAGTCAGTGTACAGGGAAAGAAAATGGCTAAAAAGACGGTTGCTGATATTGATGTGCGAGGTAAGCGCGTTTTGATGCGATGCGACTTCAATGTGCCGTTGGATAACAACTGCAACATTACCAGCGATGATAGAATTGTCAAAGCTCTGCCGACAATAAAAAAAATACTCGAAGGCGGCGGGGCTTTAATTCTTATGAGCCATCTGGGCAGGCCCGAAGCTCAACGTAACGAAAAGTTGTCTCTGTTGCCGGTTGCCAAAAGGTTGTCGGAATTATTGGGCAAAAAGGTTATTTTCGCAGACGATTGTGTCGGAGATGAAGTTAAAGCAAAGGCGCAATCACTTAAAATGGGCGATTGTATGCTGCTGGAGAACCTGCGTTTCCACAAGGAAGAAACGATAAAAGACAAGGCGGCTAAAGAAGATTCGCAGCTCCGAGAAGCTAAAGATAATTTTGCAAAGCAATTAGCTGATTTGGCGGACATTTATGTTGACGACGCCTTCGGCACCGCCCACAGAGACAACGCTTCGATGTACACTGTGCCGAGCGTTATGGAAGGCAAGCCGCGGGTCATTGGCTTTCTGATTGAAAAGGAACTGAAGTTTCTCGGAGAAACGGTCAGAAATCCACAAAGGCCTTTCGTTGCGATATTAGGCGGAGCGAAGGTTTCCGACAAGCTCGGCGTAATCGAAAATCTTCTCGACAAGGTGGACTGCATACTTATCGGCGGAGCGATGGCATATACATTCTTCAAAACACAGGGCAAAACTGTCGGCAAGAGTTTATGCGAGGATGATTTTCTTGATAAAGCCGC
>QNBZ01000273.1 GCA_003644295.1 Planctomycetota bacterium | reverse complement strand
CCCTGAACACCAGCGGGAAGTGGTAATCCTGCATTTGCAGGGCGGAATGAAGTTCAGAGAAATTGCCGAGATGCAGCACATTTCAATCAATACGACGCTGGGTAGATACCGTTATGGGCTTGATAAATTGAGCTCGATTTTGAACAGGCAGGTAGCAGAATGAAGCCGGCAGATAATATCGAGGACTCAATCAGAAAATTACGCCTCACAACTACAGCCGCAACGGATAAGCGCATTCTTAATAACGCTTTGGCTGCTCTGGGAAAACATCCGCAAACCGGACCGGCCACGAAACTTAAAACTCAAAACTTAAAACTCAAAACTATTGCCGTCGCAGCAGCGGTGATAATCATCGCCGCTTTGATTGTGGTTAAAGTTTTTACCGGCCCGGCTGAGAAACAAGGCGAAGTAATTACCAAATCCAGAGAAATCGGAATGCCGGTCGCAGAAGAAATTCAAAACGCAAACCAGAAGGCGTTTGCTGATGCGAATTCAAAATTCAAAATTCAAAATCGTAAATCAGTTATTGATACCGAGGCCATTGCGAAAATCAAAACCCGCCTCGAAAAGCAAAAGCAGGAAGCTCCTATTACTAAACAACCGCCCAAGCTAATTGCAGAGCCAAACGAGAAAGACCGGCAGCAATACATTTATGGTTGGCTCGTTGACGCCAATGACAATCCCGTTAGCGGTGAAATTCAACTTGGCGGAACAAAGGTAAAAACGGCGGAGGATGGCGCCTTTACTATTCGCGAACCGGAATACAAAGAGTTTGGCTCGGTCTTTGGAAGTGCCTTTGACGCAAACGGGATTTTGGGATGTTTCTTTATCTGGAATAAAAATAACGATACCAACGATGCAGAAATAGTAGTTAAACCACTGGCGAGCGTTAGCGGCTTTGTTGTGGACAACAATGCAAATCCTGTTGACGATTTCAAATTAAAAATATCTGTGTTTGTCAAAGACGATTTGGCATACAGAGGTAGTATCGGCGAAGAACCCTGGAAAGCCGCAGCTTATTCCGATGGTTCTTTTGACATCAATTCTATACCAACCGGCGTTCCGCTTCAGTTGGCCGTTAAAAGGCCTGGCTTCAAAACGTCGATTAAACTGGACAATCTTACGCCGGGACGGAACCTGGAGTTGGGTGAAATTACACTTGAACCACTACCCGGCTTTAGTGAAGATACGCAGTGGAATTGCTCACTTTCAGGATTTGTTGTTGATGAAAATAATGAGCCGTTGTTCGGGGCAAAAGTCAGTGCCGCCGTTGCTGAAGAACGATTTGAAACTGCAACTGACACAAACGGCTGGTACGAACTCGAAGGCCTGCCAAACGATGTGCAGATGGAGATGGCTTCTTACTTCGATGGCTATGGCCACAATCTTTTTGCTTGCACCTGTTTTGACACCAATAGCCGATTGGATATTCAGCTATTTCCTCCGGCTTATGATTGGTATGACAAACCGGCGCCGGGGCTTTTCGTGCAAAAATGGCTCAATACCGAGCCGATAACCCTTGAAGAATTAAAGGGCAGGGTTGTTCTGCTTTACATCGGCGTCGATTCCGCAAAGGATGCCCAATTTGTTCAGGAACTCGGGAACATTTATGAAAACTATGGACAAGCCCTATTTACTGCCATAGCGATACACAAGCGTCTTAATAGGGGGTCAACTGAAAAACGTCTTATGGAATTCATCAGACAACATAACATTAAGTTTCCTTTCGGCATTGATGAAAAAGCTGATGTTGTTGAAGATATGATGCCGACGCAGGAACGCCCCCGGCAGGACGACAGGATTACCGTTTCCAGAAGGCCGCTTCGGGCAGAGGGGGCGATGTATTCACTATACGAGGTTAAAGCGCATCCGGCTTATTACCTCATCGACAAAAGCGGCATATTACGAACCTCGCCAACTCGAACCAATCTTCGGGAGTGGATAGAACACCTTCTTGCAGAATAGTTGTCTGGATTTTGTGGCGTTAGCTGAAGTTGTAATGTTTTTTTACCGCTTCGGTAACCTGCCAGGTGCAGTCCAAACCTGTCGGGAAAACCACCAAATCGCCCGGCCCGAAACTTACAGAATCGGTGCCGTCTGAGACCGTTACCCTGCCTTCAAGTAAAAGGCAGGTCTCGGTTTGAGTGTATGACCAGTCGAAAACGCTCGGCTCACATTCCCAGATAGGCCAGCTTTTGCATTTTGAAACCTCTTCTTCGGAGGGCTTTTTGACAATTATATCTTTAACAGTAGGCATTTTGTTTTTCCTTTCTCTTTCATTTTTATCGCTGTTCAGTATAATTATATCTCGAAAAAGCACAAAGGAAAACTATGAAGAAAAAGCAGTTGAAAAATTTCAGGGTATGGTTTGATAATTACGTGGCCGGCTTTTACGATGATGATAAATTTGTCAACGCCAATTTGAAGTTGAAGGAGGAGCACAGCAAACGAACCTGTCAAGAGATGCGGTATTTAACCCGGCAGCTTGGCCTGACGGACGAGCAGAAGCGGCTCGCCGAGGCGATAGCGCTTCTCCACGACATCGGCAGGTTCAAACAATTTGTTGAATACCGCACGTATAGCGATTTCAAAAGCGTTAATCATTGCCTGTTGGGGCTGGACGTTCTTCGCAGCGAAAAAATCCTCGAAGGCCTTGACGACTCGGAACGACAGATAATCGAAAAAGCAATTGAATATCACGGGCTGAAGGAGCTGCCGGGCGATTTGGATGGCCAGTGCCTGCTGTTTTCAAAATTGATACGTGACGCCGACAAACTTGACATATTCTATGTAGTAATTGAATACTACCGCCGGTACAGGGAAAATCCGAAAGAGTTTATGCTGGAGCTGGAGTTTTCAGATGAACCGACTTATTCGCCCGAATTGGTTGACGAGCTTATGCACGAACGGAGAGTAGATTACAGCAAACTGCAAACTCTCAATGATATGAGACTTCTGCAGCTTGGCTGGGTCTATGATGTGAATTTTACAGCTACGTTGAGACGTATAAAACAACGTAGGTTTCTTGAAGAAATTATTGATTTTTT
>QNBZ01000272.1 GCA_003644295.1 Planctomycetota bacterium | reverse complement strand
TTGATATTTGTCTGGTTTTTGAAAGAGAAAAGGCTTGTTCCCGAAATCCTGTTTAACAAGAAAGCGCTGGATGAATATTTAAAATACGAGGATATCAACAACAGCACCTATTACAAGGCGATTTTGCAGAATCTTTTTTTTGCGACGTTAAATACAAAAATGAAAAAAGATAATCCCAAAAGCCGCAAATTCGTCAATCGGCAGTATGGTATTCAGGAATTTTACAGATACGAGCGGTTTTTTAAAAATAAGCAAAAAGCCTTAGAGCTGTTTGAAGCCATTCCATTTTTAAACGGAGGGTTGTTTGAGAATCTGGATAAAAATATCGGCAAAGACAATGAAATAAGGATCGATTGTTTTTCAAACAGACCCGTACATGAAAAAAAGTTGAAAGTACCTGATTGTCTTTTTTTTGGTGATGAAATTGAAATCGATTTAAGCAAGGAATTGGGAAATAAAAAGCGGAAAAAAGAAACGGTCAGAGGATTGATCCATATCTTAAACTCATACAAATTTACCATTGATGAAAATACGCCGGTAGAAGAAGAAATAGCCCTTGATCCAGAGTTACTGGGCAAGGTTTTTGAAAACCTGCTGGCCAGCTATAACCCGGAAACATGCACCACGGCGCGTAAGCAGACCGGGTCGTTTTACACGCCCAGGGAAATCGTCAACTACATGGTGGATGAATCCCTGATTGCCTATCTTGAAGGCAAATTAATAGAGCGTTATGAAAAGGAATCCGGGTTGATTCAAAAAACACCTCCTGCCCAAAAAAGCATGTTCGGCAAACAGAAACCGGTTCAAACAAAAATCATGCCATCCAAATCAAATATATCCGCTAAGGTAAAAAAAGAGATTAACGACAAACTCCGCCATCTGCTTTCATATTCTACGGAAGATCATCTTTTTTCCAAAAAAGAAGTAAAAGCCATAATCGATGCTTTGGATAATTCTAAAATCCTTGATCCTGCCTGCGGTTCCGGCGCATTTCCCATGGGCATTTTGCATAAGATGGTACACATACTTTCCAAACTCGATCCTCAAAACAAGCAATGGAAGCAGCGGCAGATCGAAAACCAGACGCTGCAAATCAAGCAGGATATCGCTTATGCCGAAAAGATCAAAGATGACAAAGCCAGACAAAAAGCACTGGATGAACTGGAAGAACGGCTGGCAACCATCAATGATGCTTTTGATACCAATGAGCTGGATTTCGGCCGCAAACTCTATCTGATCGAAAACTGCATCTTCGGCATTGATATCCAGCCCATTGCCGTGCAAATTGCAAAACTCCGTTTTTTTATTTCATTGATTGTGGATCAAACGATTGATGAAGCTAAGGAAAATCTTGGGATTCTTCCTTTGCCGAATCTTGAGACCAAATTTGTTGCGGCCAATACGCTGATTGGCGTTGAAAAAAAGGGACAAATAGAACTCAATTTTCAAAACCCGGAAATCAACAAAAAGGAAAAAGAATTGGCCAAAGTTCGGGAACGGCACTTTTCGGCCCGAACACCCAACACCAAGGAAAAATACAGGCGAAAAGATGAAAATCTAAGGAATGAAATCGCTCAACTTTTAAAAAAGGATGGTTTTGCCTCGGAGGTTACCCAAAAGCTGGCGCATTGGAATCCTTACGATCAAAATACATTTGCTGATTTTTTTGATATGGAGTGGATGTTTGGGGTGAAGGATAGGTTTGATATTGTGATTGGAAATCCTCCATATGTACGCGTTGATGATATTACAAAACCGCTTAAGCCTTTATATAAATCATTTTTCAATACTTCTATTGGGAAATATGATTTATATTACTTATTCTTTGAGTGTGGAATGAATTGTTTGGCCCAAAAAGGAGTTTTAGCTTATATTACACCAAATAAATTTTGTGCCGCCAGTTCTGGAGTAGCCTTACGAAATTTAATTTTTAATAGGTTTGAAAGTGGAGAAATTCTTAGCACTTCCCGTCTAAAGGTTTTTGAGGAGGTATCAAATTACCCTGTTGTTTCAATTTTTCGTACTATGTCAGATAAGAATATTTTTGAAATAAGACAAGCGTTATCTATTAATGAGCTTTCTGCTCCAACTAAAAATAGTTACAAACTTAAAAGTCATTTATTATCTGTTCTACCAGACAAAATAATTCCAATTAATGTATCGCAAACAAAGATTGATTTAACTTTAAAGTTGCTAAGCAAATTTGATATATTAGGGAATTATTTAAGTGTTTCTGAAGGTCTTCGTATTCCTAAAAAATATGAGTCAGAAAAGAAAGCACACCATAAGATTGTAAAACAGTACCAATTTAATAAATGGTCTAAAATTGAAGACGCGTCATACATATCGAATAAAGATTTACTAAAAGTAACATCTAAAACGTCGTCACGCTATCAAAAAATCGTGTCTGATAAAATACTAATTGCCGAAGATGCACTAAGTATCACTGCTACAATTGATTATGATAAATATATTCCTCAGGGTGGTATTTATTTTGGAGGTTTGGTTAATAATGCTTATGATATTAAAGTTATTTTATGCCTTTTAAATTCTACTATTTTGTCATTTGTCTATGAAATTCTTTTTGGTGGAATGCACATGGGGGGAGGATATCTTAGGTATAGAAAAAATTTCTTAGAACAACTTCCTATATCAAAAATCATCAAATCAGAACAAAAACTTATTAGATTATTTTCCGAAAAGATTCTCGCTGCTAAAAAATCGAACAACAATGCCGACACAACTGCCCTCGAAACCGAAATTGACGGCAGGGTTGCCCATCTTTATAATCTGACAGAAGAAGAATATGCGCTGGTTTTGAAAGAAACGAACTGCCCAGACCCGTTCCGGGTGGCAGCGTTAAACATTTACCGCGATATAGCCAAGGGAAAAATAAAATGAAATTGAAGCCGTCTTTATTGTCCTTTTGCCTAAAAAATTTTAAGGCCGTGCAAAACAGCAAAACAATCAGGTTTACGCCTTTGACGGTTTTTATCGGCAACAACGGTTCTGGAAAAAGCAGTATTGTTGAGGCCATGGAAACGTTTCAATC
>QNBZ01000271.1 GCA_003644295.1 Planctomycetota bacterium | reverse complement strand
CAAGCGAGCCCCTACATCTCGGAAATAAACATCGTTATTCTAACACATGGTGTGATGACAAATGATACACACGGCCTTATGATGTGGGGCAACTCCTCCCCCATTGTTGTGCCATCCCATCTCCTATATGCTTTCTCCGATGGCTCAAAACTCAGCAAGTTGAACTTTGTGTTTCTGCCCTTCTGCTCCATGGATGACGAATATGCAGCTTTCGGCAGCAACTCCGTAGAAGGATTCTTCCAGAGTCTTGGCGCAAAGGAGATTGTGGGCGGCAAAGGAGAAATAACATTAGATTCAGAGTATTTAAGCTGGGTGCAGGATATCCTGCTTGGCGGCTATTGGACCGATGACTACTCATACGTCGAGATCCCAGTGTTCGATAACAGCTCCGGTGAGTGGGTTACTCTCGTCTTTACAACATACTCCGAGGTAAATGAGAGTGAGCTGCCACTTGTGCAGGGCAATGCATCCACACTCGGTATATATTCGTATCGTGGAAGAAGAAGCGTGCCTAGAGGACACTATACTACATTGACCCGCAGAGTATCTGTTTCCGTAGCTGTAAAGAAGGGACACTCGAGAACGGTTGTACACAGAACATCAGTGAAGAAAGTGGGCAGTGCAAAGTGGCACCACACAGCAGCCAGAGCAAAGAAAAGTATGTGCTCCGGCAGTTTACTGAAAAAATCAAGAGTCATAAAGACTAATAATGGTAGGATGATGATACCGCGGCACAGAACAAGGCCGATTCACAGCGGCTCCAGCTCCAGTTCTTCTTCATTATCTTCCAGTTCTTCATCAGCTTCATCTTCAAGCAGCAGTGATTACAGCAGCAAGATAAGCAAGTATAAGAGGGAGATAGAGAAGGCGAAGAGGACAGCTCTGTCGTCTTTTGTAATTGCAGATAAAGTGATTTCGAAGATATACGGCGGATATATAGCAGCGAAGAATAAGTTGAAGAGCGCGATATATGCGGCGTTCAACTGGGCTTGGGGATGCCCTGCATCTTCCATCTGGGCAGCTATAGAGGGGCATGTGCTGAAGGGTGTTGACTGGCTGCTGAGCAAGATTTCACAGGACCATAGATTCAAGAGCTTGATAAGTGTAGCATATAATATGATAAAGGCGGGGAAAAGCGGTTGGGAACTTGCGATGGTATTGATAGGCTGGGGAGTCGCAAAGTTTGCAAGCGGCGTACTTCACTACTTCGGAGATATTGCAAATTGGCTGCTGAGCAAGTTCGGAGATGCTGGGAAATGGGTAATTAAGCTGATGAGGGGCTGGACCGACAGCGCTCTGAGTTTTGTGGACAGTAAGTTAGCGTACTTTGAGAAGACACTGAAGGACTCACTTGCCAGTATTGGTAAGACACTTGGAGGTTTACTATTTGTTGTGGCATCTCTATTGAAGGAGAAGATTAGTTCGATAATAAAAAATATAGTGAATAAGATTAAAGCGTGTATAAATAAGAGCAGTGACGCTATTAGCACCATACTGCTATCAATGAGTAAATTTCTTTCTGAGATTGTCGATGCTGTCAAGGCCATATCAACTGCATTCACGGTAATAAACATAGTTCAGGCGCTGGTAGAAGTTGCGACAGCAGGAATAGGTGCTGTTGTAACACGAATAATTATTCCCCTTGTAGCAGCTGTGATTATCAATGAAGCCGCACCGCAAATAATAAAGAGCGTAAGCGGCATGAAAGCAACGTTCTCCTTTGCACCTTTGACCGCAGAAGATGTTATCAGTATTGTGACAGGTGGCTTTGGAGGATTACTTGAGGTCATACTCCCACGGATACTTGGTGTATCAATGGTGCTCTCAATCGTGAAGTACGTAAAAGATTATGCTCCTGCTCTATCCACTGTGGTTACTGCATTGCTTGGTATTGCAGTTCATCCTATATTTCTAGTATACTTATTGGCCCAAAATCTCATGCTGTTCCTGTTTCACAAGGATCTTGAGGATATATTGAAATCAAAGGAAAAAGCAGATACGGTCTACTCACACTTCTTAAGTGATTATTCAGCCGCAGTAGACATGGTGGGTACAGTCACACCTCAATCTATAAGGAGGGATATATTTACAGAGTATCCCATGGGACCGCAGTCAGGCAGTGGCAACAGTAACAGTGGCAGCAAGAAAACTACTAACAATACTGCGGAGAACATACAATTCGACAATATAACACTATTCAAGCTGTACTACTTAGGATATGAGGCTATGACGTCATCAATGCTTCAGTTCATTTCCTTCACGTGGGCATTATACAAACTGTCTAGGACCGGAACAGCAAAAATTGAATTCACTGGTGCTAAGAGAGCTGTACCGTTTATTATAGCAGCAATTGTTGGCAGCCTCGGAGAGGCTTTTGCTCTCAGACGTGCTGCAAGTTTGGCGCATATTAACCTATCAAAAATAAGCAAGAAAGATATAACACAGCTTACGGGAATAGGGACAAAATATACCTACCTCGGCTTAATATTTGGAATCACTGCAAGTATAATTCTATCGATTGGAAAAGTCACTTCGAAGAAGAAGCTAATAGACACCGCTGAGGATCTGCGCGACAACAAGGGCGATATAAAAGGAAATTTGTTCTATAGGCTGTATCGCGGAATAGCTGCAAAAACAGCAACCTTGAGACGAGCAATATTCAACAAAATATACTTGCTGTTGGGACTGGATGCAGCAGCCAGCTCTATGATGTATGCAGTTTATCTGATAGTCATGTTTCAGAAATTTAGTGGCTTGGATACATCACCGATTATGAACAGCACACGAGACGGTAGCATTATAATAGAGGACGGCCTTCTGAACATATTTTTAGGGCATATGGGTGTGATTGAAGCGGTTATTGGATGCGAAGCGATTGCAGAAGCTGCATGGGAGGGTGTATCACGAAACAAAGAAGCACCTAATAAGGCTGCAGAGATTATCAAGAAGATACTGGATTATGTGAAGAAAAAAATCTACAAGGTCTATAGAGCACGCAATAAAAAGAGGGAAATTGAAAAAATATCAAAGGATGTAAGTGAAGAAATAGCAGACAGT
>QNBZ01000270.1 GCA_003644295.1 Planctomycetota bacterium | reverse complement strand
TGGCCGGAATTATCGCCTCATTAACCAGACTCACGGCCGACACACCGTCATTCACGGCTTCCAGAGCCAAGTCAGGTATCTGCTTTTTTTGTCCCTTGACCACGGCTTCATGCAGTCTTTCAAGCCAATTCATAAAATAACACTCCTCTTGGGATAAAATGTATCCGTGTTTGAGACAGCTGATTCCTTAGTTTTAAAACGCTCCGTGTTTGTGGCAGTAATCAGTGAAGGCCTTTATATTGTCCAGGTCAGCCTGGAGAGGAATCTGGCAGCCGGGACCGATGACGTATTTGGCGTCCCCGGCGGCGATATCCAGGCATCTTTGGGCCTGTTCCTCCAACTGTTCCTTTGTTCCTTCCGCAAAAAGAATCGGATCGACATTGCCGATGATCGTTGTCTTTCCCCGCCCGGCCTCAAACAGTTTTTCCAGGGAAGCGGGAGCGTCAATGCTGAAACCATCAACACCAAGGTCCACCAGGTCTCCGAAGATGGGATCAGTAAAGCCGCAGATATGGAAAAGGACTTTGCCCCCCTTGTCATGAACCGCGTCCACGATTTTTTTATGATAAGGCAGGACATGTTCCCTGTATATTTTCGGTGAGATCATGCTCATTCCGGAAGAAGGGTCTCCGATAAAAGGGCAGATTCCTATATCCAGCACGGCCAAAGACCGCATGATAACCGTGTCGGTCGTCCATTTCATAAGGTCATGAAGAAATTCCGGGTCATCGTAAATGTCCTCCATGGCCTCATTCGCCCCCCTCAACTCCAAAGCGAAACTCCAAGGGCCGCCGATCATGGTGGTGATGAAATAATCCGGGAACATGGCCACTGTTTTATCACACATATCCAGATGAATGCCGAAATGACCGTCTTCTCTTGGTTCCCGGACGCCCCACCTGGGAAGCACTTCCTTGATGTCATCCCGCTTGATGCTCGGGGCTTTGCCCATGAGCTTTCTCAGGGCCTCCTGGGTATCCGGCATAAAGGGATTAAGGGGAACGAACAAAACATCTGAATCAAGCTCCTGGACGGTTAATTTTGTGGTCTCCAGGGCCGCCTCAGGTTGGGTCAGGTACTGCTCCAGGGTAAAGCCGGCCTTTTCCGCATATTGGGCGCCCAGCAAGAGAAAAACACAGACACGGTCCAGTTTTTCACCGTTCAGCGCGGCTTCCATTCTTTGTTTTCCCGTAATGGTCCCGCTCATCATTTTACCTCCCCATGGTTTTTATTTTATTGACTCCCGCTCAACCGGCCTTCAGCCGGCAATCAATTAATGCCCCCGCTTCGTTAGAGGCTCGCCCTGCTTTAATCCTGCGCCCCGGTTATTCACGCTCCTCCCCAAAAAATTTTTTGAACCAGAAAAACCGGGGCCTTGGACCAAACTGAAACCATGTTTAACGCTGGATGAATCAGGGTTATGCCGTTAGTTTGGTTTTTCGCACGTGATACGAAATGTAGCAGACTCCCCGGTCACAGTCAAAATGTTTTATTTCCCGGCCGTGACCACAAGAGTCCAAAGACCAGAAAGAATAATTTAGAAAAACGTGCATGACTGAATCATGCACGGCTGGTAAGGTCATCTTAGACTTTCAGGCGCACGATAGGCCGCCATGTGGGCCCGCCCCGTTTGAACATAATGATTTAAAACTCGAATTAGTTTTTGCTTGACAAGGGTTAGGCGGGTAAATACATTAAATCGCGTATTTGGTAAGCCGAGGTAGCTCAGTCGGTAGAGCAGGGGACTGAAAATCCCCGTGTCGGCGGTTCAATTCCGTCCCTCGGCACCAATAATTTCAAGGACTTAGGTCAATTGGCCCAAGTCCTTTTTCTTTTTAGGTCAACAATTGCAATCTGCATGTCAAGTCTAGGTGTTGTTTATGCTATAATTAATAATTAATATGAGTCAAAAATAAAAGCGTTCGGACCATGCCTTTCAGGTCCGGATCGGGGACGGAAGTTTTATGGGTGAGGTGGTTTATATAAGGGAGTTCATCAGCGGCCGGGCCGTCAGGCGGGTTAGGGATGTGTGGCGAGTCCATTTCCCTGAGGAATTGACCGGTCGAACCCGCTTAGAAGACCTTTCCGCTGAAACACTTCTGACCCTGGCTCGTCTGGAACAAAACGTGATGACTGTTGTGTACGACCTGATTATGGGTGTCCTCGGACTGGGTCCAGAAAGCAAGTTTCAGTACTTAAGCGGGGAACCCAAAATGAGGGTGCTGGACACCAGTCTTTTTTTCATCGACCAGATTCGCTGGGAATGTCTGCGCCGCCTGGGCTGGGCCCAGGGGTTCGCGGGCGAAGAATATACTATAGTCGAACTCATCCTGAACTGCCGGGAAATAAAGGCGGAATTCACACCACCTTATCCCCAGTTGGTCAAGCCCCACCCCAATTACGAGGATTTTTCCCGACACCGCGGCGTGGAGGGTGAAGCCATGGTCCGCAGTCTGATTCCCGCGGCCCTGGCCGCCTTGGGCCAGAAAGCCTGAAGGCGGGCAAAAATGGTTTTCCAAATGGAAGATCAGGTTAAGAATATAAATTTTGGAGTTTAATTGATGCCCAAAAAAAAAGAAAAGGGGCGAGCGGCCTCTAACCCGGACACTCGGCGGATCAAAACCCTGATCGCTGCCGTGGAAGAGGCACTAAAGGCCCCAGTCATCGAAACAGCATCCTTGACAAAAATCAGAGACGGGTATCTTGCTTTACACCGCGACGACAAACCTTCTTTTTTCAGCCTGCTCCTGGACAGGGGGGAGGTTAGGCCCGAAGACCTCATTCCTCTGACGGAAGATGCGCGGGAGGCCCGAAAGGACCCGGCGCTCTGGCGCAACCTGATGGTCAAGCTTCGGTCCGGCGTGGAGTCGCCACGCTGGCGTCTGTTCAGACAATTCATAAGCCTGCCCGGCGGATTGAAGTTCCTGCTGGATCTGCGGGCCGATATTCTGGCCGCCCAGCATCAGGGCGCTCCGGATCTGGAACCGCTTGATGATGACTTGAAGCGCCTCTTTGAATCATGGTTCCAGAACGGTTTCCTCTTCCTGAAGGAGATAACTTTAG
>QNBZ01000269.1 GCA_003644295.1 Planctomycetota bacterium | reverse complement strand
TTAATACAAACACAAACTATTTATATGACGATATAAAAAGCTCTGATTTGTTAAAGGTCGCCGCGAGACGCCCAAAGATGGTAAGGGCCATCCTCTTAAATCGCAAATCATAGAAGCATCGAAAAAGCTGATTACTTTCGTTGGTTACAAGTGAACAAACAGTACATAAAAGCAATCAAAAACATAATAAAAAACAGAGCGACTCACAGGGCTGTCTATTATGTTGTGGAGGGTGCGAACTGGTCCATAGACCACGATGGTCGTTTCATCACGGCAAATCTGCGCAATGTTAGTTCAGCGGTTGTTACGACTTGTCGCGGTATAAGAAACAGCATAGTGCATTTTGGCTCAATCAATACCTTTATGGCAAATGGCCAACTGCAGCTTCCCCATAAAAGTAATAAAATCGTGGTAACGTGGTTTCATATTACGCCGGATGACGAACGGGTCGAGTTTATTTCTGAAGCAGTGAAATACGTAGATTTGTGGCATACTTCCTGCAATATCACTCGGGATAAGCTGATAGAATTTGGCGTACCTGGAGAAAAGGCGACAGTAATCCCTCTTGGTGTTAATCTGAATGCTTTCAGCGTACCGGCGCCGCAACAGAAGGAAGACGTCCGTTCTAAACTGGGTATCTCAAAGAAAAAAGTTGTTATCGGCTCTTTTCAAAAAGACGGCAATGGGTGGGATGAAGGTCTGGAGCCCAAACTAATCAAAGGGCCTGATGTTTTTTGTGATGTGGTCGAGAAGTTATGCCGGCAATATGATTTATTTGTAGTGCTTACAGGCCCTGCTCGTGGTTATGTCAAGCAGCGACTTGAAAGAGCGGGCATCTCTTATTCACACCATTTTCTCAGCGACCCTGATGAAGTTGCTTGGTATTACAAGGCGCTGGACCTTTATATTGCGGCCGGCCGCTGTGAAGGTGGGCCTAAATCTTTGCTCGAATCTCTGGCAAGTGGGGTCCCTTTGGTATCTACAAAAGCAGGTATGGCTCCCGACATTATCAGAGATGGTGAAAACGGATTTTTGTGTGATGTTGACAATGTTGACCAGATAGTAGAGAAGAGCGTAACGGTTTTGGAAGACGAAGCGAAGAAAGAAAGAATTGTCGCCAATGGGTTGGCAACAGCACGCCAATGCGATTGGAATGTTATTGCGCAGCGGTATGAAGATTGTCTTTACCGTAATCTTCTGTGAAAATGATATTTGCTGGCAAATATAGAGTTGATTTTGAAACTGCGGTTTAAGTATGTACTGGAAGTTTATTTTTGAGGAGTAGAAATGATAGTTGAAGCAAAGGCGATTAAAGCAAAAATGATGAATAGGGTGGCGGCATTGAGAGGGCTTTGTGATTTATTTAGCAATAAGCGAAAGTGGTACGAAGATTTGTGTGAGTACTATGGGGTAACGTCGCGGCAGGCTAAGAAATTGGGAGTTCGTTCAGGGACTCGCAGGCCGTCTCTGCCGGCTTCATCCACAACGAATCCCGTCTCCGGTATGACAATGGCCGAAATCTGGAAAAGTAAACCACGCAGTACTGCTGAAGAAATTTATAACTGGCAAAAAGATTTGGGTTCCTGGAGCTCTTTTCGTCAGTGTTATTATCACCGTTACGATAGTTTTGACTGGCTGGTCAAAGGACTGCCGTCTGCAAGTAAATACTGTGAATACGCCTGTGGAAGTGCGCCGATATGTAATTGGATTGTGGAAAATGTGAAAGACAGGGTGTTTCACTTTACAACGGTTGATGTTGACTGTGAACATCGAACATTTGGTGAATGGCGTCTCAGACGAAGGATTGAACGGAGTGGCCGACCGTTTACACTGGAAGCATTAGTTGTCAAACCTGACACTCCGCTGCCGTTGAAAGACCAGTACGATGTCGTTAGTATTATTGAGGCGCTTGTCCTTATTCATAATCCGCTTGAGGTGGTTCAGCACATAACAGAGCACCTCCGTAAGGGTGGCAAACTATGGGAAACCTACACCGTTATGGATGATTACCGTACCAAGGATTGGGTATCTTTCCGGCAGGCCCAGGAGCAAAGGCCAGCTGTATTCGATTACATTCGGGCCAACTACAAACTTCTTGAGGGGACCGACCCCGATATTCCTGAAGATGCCGCAAGGCGATGCTGGGAGAAGTTGTAAACTTAGGATGGTAAAGGTTCATATTCTCTTTGAATTCAGGAAAGTCCCCTGGGGTGGAGGCAACCAATTTCTGAAGGCTTTGCGGAACTATTTTGTTACGAATAAAGTTTATGCTGAAAATCCTCAGGATGCTGATGTGATATTGTTCAATAGTCACCAGTGTATCAGTGAGGTTATCGAAGCCAAGTTGAACTATCCTGAAAAAATATTTATTCATCGAATTGATGGCCCAATTCGCCTTTATAACCAGACAAATGACAGACGGGACAATATTGTATTTACGGCCAACAGATACCTGGCCGAAGCTACGGTCTTTCAATCCGTTTGGTCACAGCAGCAGAATCATCTTTTGGGCCTGCAGCGGAATTTATTTGAAACGATAATTCCCAATGCGCCGGAACCGTCTATTTTTAACCGTAACGGCAAATTGGATTTCTCCGATAACCGCAAAATTCGTCTGATTGCTACGAGTTGGTCGCAGAATTGGAACAAGGGTTTCGATACTTATCAATGGCTGGATGAAAATCTCGATTTTAATAAGTATGAAATGGTTTTCGTCGGCAAGTCTCCGATTCAGTTCAAAAATATCAGACACATCTCGTCATTAAGCAGCGTGGGCATTGCTGATAAGCTAAAACAAAGCGATATTTTTATTTTTGCTTCTCCAATCGAGGCCTGCTCAAATTCCTTATTGGAAGCATTACATTGTGGACTGCCGGCTGTCGGACCTGACCAAAGCAGTACTCCTGAGCTTATCGGCAGAGGGGGAGAAACTTTCACCGCTCCGAGCCAAATCCCTGATTTACTGGGAAAAATAACCAACCACTATTCAGAATACCAGGCCAGTATTAACAATCCACCTATAGAGCAGGTAGGCGGCAGATATTACAATTTTATATCCGAAGTTTATCAT
>QNBZ01000268.1 GCA_003644295.1 Planctomycetota bacterium | reverse complement strand
TGCTGGGTGCAATATCCAGCAGGATTATAAATGAGGTTCGTGGAGTTAATCGGGTTGTCTATGACATATCGAGCAAGCCGCCGGCGACTATTGAATGGGAATAATTCCCTGTATAAGTTCTAAAAATACTTCTTCAAATGAATTTGCAGCACCGTAATATCGGCAGGGGTGATACCACTTATTCGGCTTGCCTGGGCAAGCGTGCCGGGCTGAAAGAGCGATAGTTTTTCCTTCGCTTCTGAACGAAGGTGCAGAATACTGTTATAATCCAGCTCCGGCGGTATCTTTTTATTTTCCAGCGTTTTGAAGCTGGCCACCAGCCGCTGCTGCTTGGCTAAATAACCATCATATTTTGCGTCGATAATTACCGCCTGCAATACATTGCTGTCGAAGCCGGCGTTTTGAACATAACTGTTTTCCGGCAACGATTCCGCAAGCGGGCTGCCAGGCCTGTGAAGATGCTCCCACAAGCTCGAGCCGTCTGAACGGGTATTCATCAGATAGCTTTTAAGTTTATCAATACTTTTTAGCTTATTCTGGAATTTTTCCCATCTCTGCTGTCCTACAAGCCCAACCGTTCTGCCGATTTGAGTCAACCTTCTATCGGCGTTATCGGACCGAAGCAACAATCGGTACTCCGCACGCGACGTGAACATCCGATAAGGTTCATCGGTTCCCTTGGTAAGTAAATCATCTATTAGGACCCCAATATACGCCTGGTCTCTGCCCAGAACGAGCGGCTCGCTGTTTTGGACCTTCCTGGCCGCATTTATGCCGGCAATAATACCTTGCCCAGCCGCCTCTTCGTAGCCGCTGGTGCCGTTAATCTGACCGGCCATAAACAGTCCGCTAACCATTTTTGTCTCGAGACTGTTTTTTAGCTGAATCGGAGGACAGTAATCGTACTCAATCGCATAGCCGTAATGAATAATACGGGCGTTTTCCGTTCCGGGCAGCAGCTTTAACATCTGCTGCTGGACATCTCTCGGCATTGAAGTGAAAATACCGTTACAGTAAATTGTTTTTATGCTTTCTTCTTCTGGCTCAAGGAAGATTCTGTGCTGCTTCTTGTCGGCGAATCTGGTGACCTTATCCTCAATACTCGGACAATAGCGGGGAACTACTCCTTCTATCTGGCCTGAAGAAAGCGGAGCGCGGTGCAGATTATCTCGAAGCAGCTTGTGTATTTTTTCATTGGTATATGTGAGCCAGCACGGCGCTTGCGGTCGGTTTATTTTTTCTGTCATAAACGAAAACGGTATCGGCGGTTCATCGCCGGGCTGAATTTGTAATTTGTCCAAATCACAGGTAGTCGCATCCAGCCGCGGCGTTGTATCGGTTGACATCCGTCCTAGTTGCAATCCTGTCTGTTTCAAGCTCTGCGAAAGTTTTGTGCTTGGCGGCTCACCGGTTCTTCCGCCGGCCCACTTTTCGCTGCCAATCCACAACATCCCGCCGAGAAATGTTCCTGGCGTTACAATAATTGTTTGTGTATGGTACACTGAGCCGTCTTCGCAGCCGACCGCCCGCACCTTATTGTCTTCAGTAATTATTTCTGTCGCCATTGCCTCGATGATTGTCAGATTGTCCGTCTGTTCGAGCGTTTGTCGCATCCAGTCGGAATACTTATACTTGTCGGCTTGTGCACGTGGTGCGTGTACAGCCGGGCCTTTTGAACGGTTCAATATTCTGAACTGAATCCCAGTTGCGTCTATCGCCAGCCCCATTAGTCCACCAAGCGCATCGATTTCGCGCACAATTTGGCCTTTTGCAAGTCCGCCGATGGCTGGGTTGCAACTCATTTGAGCTATTGTGTTTTTGCTTATGGTTATAAGAGCTGTTTTTGCGCCGATTTTAGCAGCGGCGTAAGCGGCCTCGATGCCGGCGTGACCTGCCCCTATAACGATACAATCGAATTCACTTGTTTTCGTTTTGTTAAACATATTTATAGTGGCAAAAGCCCCGCGTGAAACGCGGGGCTAAATAAATAGTATTTAACCCGCGGTTTTACCGCAGGTTCGGACTTGCCGAAGTGAGCATATTAACTTGTGAGCGGTTTCTAATCAAGTCTTGGCAATGTGTACGCCACCATTGCAGAGCATATGTTCAAGGAAATCGACGTGAAGTACGTCTTTACTCAAGTCCACCAGTTCAAGGAGTTGCTTGAGCGTACCCGCAAACAGGTCGAACACGAGGCCGACTTGAATCGCCGATACTGGAAAGGCGGAGTCGAGAACCCCCCCTGCGCAAATGGTTGACCATTTGCGCAGGGGGGTATTAAAAAGTGGTACAAAATCAGTTTGTTTTTGTTCATTTCCATTCAAAAGGCGTGCGTTTTTTGTCAATTTCCGTTAGTTTTGGGTATTTTTTACCCTGTTTTTTAGAACCCCTGCGCGTTTGGTCGAACAAAAACCTCGTTTTTCCCCCAATAATCAGTAATCAATAATCAGTAATCAATAATCAGTAATCAATAATCAATTTGCATGCCTACCTGTATTTTACTCAACTTGACTGACTTTTGTATAAATGTTGCTATAGTAAAAACATACATGCCCTGTCATTATGAACGTAGTAACATACAGGCCCTGTCATTCTGAGCGTAGTAACATACAGGCCCTGTCATTCTGAGCGTAGTAACATACAGGTCCTGTCATTCTGAACGTAGTGAAGAATCTCACAGTTAAAATGACAACTAAAAAGTCAGTCAAGTTGAGCATAATACTTTCTGTGCAAAAAGCTCAGAAACAGGTATAGTATCAGCGAATGACTCAACGCTTATGTGCGTAAACGAGATAGAATTATGACTGAGCCGCTTCCGAAATTGGTTCGCCACGACCCTCTCCGGCTCTGTATGGAACGTTGTGGCCAAATGGTTACCGATGCGACCATCTTCGCATCCGAAGCAATTAAGCTCGAACCGGACGCCGTCCGTCAGCTTTACGAAGCCGCCTCTCTGCCGCCGGCGAAGAAAGTTCTTGCTACTGCTGATATTCACGTTGGCTTCGGCATACCAATCGGCTCAGTTTTAGGACTTGACAACGCTATAATGCCGGCTGCTGTTGGGTATGATATAAATTGCGGGATG
>QNBZ01000267.1 GCA_003644295.1 Planctomycetota bacterium | reverse complement strand
TTGACAGACAATCAATTATTGTGTCATGCCTGCGAAAGCAGGCATCCAGTACATATATAAACCTATGGATTCCCGCTTTCGCGGGAATGACAGGGCGCAAAAATTAACTCCAATTGGTATAACTACTATTATGCAAATAAAGAAGCTGCACAAGTGGAATTTGTCTTACTCACAGGCCGTCGAGCTGCAAAAAACTCTCGCCTGCGAAGTTCAGTTCACGCCGATGAGGAGAACACCGGCACTAATTGCCGGGCTGGATTGCGCCTTCAGTAAAGACGGCAAAAGAATTATCGCCGCCGTTGTCGTTTTGAAAGCGTCCGACTTTGAGCTTATCGAAACGAAAAACGCTGTCCGAAAAGTTACTATCCCCTACATACCCGGCCTGCTTTCTTTTCGCGAAGCACCTGTTTGTATTGCCGCCGTGGAGAAGCTTGAAACCGAGCCGGGCGTATTTATCATTGACGGCCAAGGCATCGCTCATCCACGTCGGCTCGGCCTTGCCGCACATCTTGGATTGTTTTTCGATAAGCCGACCATCGGCTGCGCAAAAAGCAGATTAACCGGCTGCTTTGAGGAACCACCACTCGAAAAAGGTGCATACAGTTTGCTGAAAGATAAGACCGAAACCATCGGCGCAATGGTCAGAACGCGCACCAACGTTAAGCCGATTTTTGTTTCAGTGGGTAATAAATGCACGCTGAAAGATGCGATTAAAATCACGCTCGGCTGTGCGGTAAAATATCGTCTGCCGGAGCCAACACGCCTTGCACATCAATTAGTCAGCAAATTAAGACTAAATGCTTAGTCCTATTTCAAATGATTTTCCCGAGTACCTTTTTCGCTTCTTGCTCGCCGAGTTTTATTATTCTCCTCGCTTTGTGAAAGTCAAAGTTCGACGCAATATCCACCTTTGGTTCGATAAGGATGTCGGGTTTGTAGCGTTGAAGCTGCAAATCCTTTATCTGGTTCTCCATAATTTTTGTGGTTGTCATTATTACCTTAAAGATATTTGGCCTTGCATAACCCTTGTTCCCGAAAGCCCCTTTTGCAAACCCATTAAACTTAGACTTTAATTGATTCAAGTCAACAACTTTATTTACAAACGTTGCCAGATTGCTGTTGAAGCTTTTTGAATTTGCAATCTGTGCCGGTTCACCGCCTTTGTTGGCCGATTTAAGCGTAATATCCACCGGCTTTGATTTTGTGGGATATGGAATATTGACAGCGATAACGAAATCAGCCCCCATTTCCTGCACAACATCGACCGGAACGGGATTAATCAGCCCGCCATCCACAAGGAATCTGTTCTGATAATTTACCGCTGTAAATATCCCAGGAACTGAAATACTTGCCCTTATCGCTTCTGTTAAAGAACCTTCCCTTATTACAACCTCTTCTGCATTTTTAATATCTACCGCAACGGCGGCAAAGGGAATCTTTAAGTCTTCGATGTTCACATCGCCGACAAGCGACTGGAGTGCATCCTGAATTCTGTTACCACTAACAAGGCCACCAAGTGACGGAGTTGGCGCGAACAATTTTGCCGCTGTTTTTATATCTACATTGCAGGCAATTTCTTCAAGCTCATCTCCGGATAATCCTGCTGCATATAGTGCGCCTATCAGGGCGCCCATACTCGTTCCGGCAATCATACTGACGGGTATCTGGCTCTCTTCGAGGACCTTAATCACACCTATATGGGCAAATCCCCTTGCGGCGCCGCTGCTAAGAGCTAAACCTATCTTTTTCCTTCTGAACTTTGACGAAGCTCTTCCGCTCTTAAAATAACCAAACATTGAAAAAGCCATTGAAAATAATCGCTAATCAATAATTATTCGAGCTAATCCCATTTATGTTCTTTTACCGAGGCCAAAATCGTTTCGGCGCATTGCATAGCAGCCAGGCCTTCTTCGGCGCTGACCTCCGGCTTTAACGTTTTATCGGCCACTGCCTTTAAGAACGATTCCTGCTCAAGACGCAACGGCTCTTTGTCATCTATTTTGAGTTTTTCAATGTGCAGCAAATCCGGCCAATTGACTTTCAAAAGGTCGAACTTTCCGCCTTTTTTAAGCTCCCTGATTTTCTCAACAATGTTCACGTTCGGGGCCGCCTTAATGACAGTTCCGCTCTTTTTGAAATAGTCCATACTCAAATACGCTTGGCGACTGAACACTCTTATTTTCCTTTCGGTCTTTAAGGCCAGCCGCGATGCGGTAACATTTGCGATACAGCCGTTCTCAAAGAAAATCCGGGCGTTACAAATATCCTCCTTTTCGTCAATGACATTAACGCCCACCGCCTCGACTTTCTTAACTTTGCTTGCGGCAAGAGACAGTATAATATCTATATCGTGAATCATCACATCCAGCACAACGCCCACATCGGTTGAGCGGAACGGATACGGACTGATACGGGTGGCCTCGATAAACTTCGGCTCGATATCGAGCCGTTTAATCGCCTGCACAACCGGATTGCATCGCTCGGAGTGCCCGACCGCCGCCACGCAATTACGTTTTTTCGCAAGCTCGACAATTCCCCTGCACTGTTCAACGTCGGCCGCCAACGGCTTTTCTATCATCACGGCAATATTGTTTTCGATGAATACTTTCGCCAGTTCATAATGCGTTACGGTTGGAGTCGCTATTGTTACCGCATCGATTTTGCCCAATATCTGCCTACAATCAGCAAACGCCGAGCACTTATATTTTCTGGCCGGCTTTTGTGCTTTTTCAATGTCCTTATCAACTATGGCGACAAAATCGCTTTGCGGCAACTGGTGATAAACCCTTGCGTGGAGCGCCCCCATCTTGCCGGCGCCTATGACAGCGGTACGTATTTTTGTACTTTGCATTCAAATGGCCAAAACTCAAATAGGAATAATGAACATCGAACAAGGAATTTCGAATTTCGAAGTTCGTCATTCGATATTCGATATTTATCTTTTAATGCTTCCTGAACTTTTCGAGGTATCTGCCGAACCGATGCTTGCTGCTCCTGATTATTGCCTCGACCATTGCCCGAACGTTTTCATCAAGTCCATCCTCGGCAGCCAGAGCTTTTGCGTTTTCAATCAGCGAACCGCCTTT